>DATIPJ010000824.1:0-5942 GCA_035472155.1 Kofleriaceae bacterium | reverse complement strand
CGCCGTTCTTCCAGGGCTACCGGCCGCAGTTCTACTTCCGGACCACGGACGTGACCGGAACGGTGACGCTGCCGGCGGGGACGGAGATGGTGATGCCGGGTGACAACATCAAGGTGGATGTGGTGCTGGTGTCGCCGATCGCGTGCGAAGAGGGCCTGCGGTTCGCGATCCGCGAGGGCGGCAAGACGGTCGGCGCCGGCGTGGTGACCAAGATCCTCGCCGATGCGGCACCGGCTGCGAAGGCCGCGAAGGCCGCACCCGCCGCCGCAGCAGCACCGGCCAAGAAGTAACTAAGGGACAAGCCATGACGACCCCACGCATTCGCATCCGGCTCAAGGCCTACGATCACAAGCTGCTCGACCAGTCGGCCGGCGAGATCGTCGAGACCGCCAAGCGCACGGGCGCCAAGATCGCGGGACCGATCCCGCTGCCCACCAAGATCAACAAGTACTGCGTGCTGAGGTCGCCGCACACCGACAAGAAGTCGCGCGAGCAGTTCGAGATCCGCACGCACAAGCGGCTGCTCGACATCCTCGAGCCGACCCAGCAGACCCTCGACGCCCTGATGAAGCTCGACCTGTCGGCGGGCGTCGACGTCGAGATCAAAACCTGACATCCGGGGGCTCTGCCCCCGGATCCCCCCGAGATCCAGTTTATGCCCAAGCTAGACGTCAAGAACATCAGCGGTAAGAGCGTCGGGTCGATCGACCTCGACGAGTCCGTGTTCGGCGCCGAGGTCCACGAGCACCTCCTGTGGGAGGTCGTGAAGTGGCAGCTCGCCAAGCGCCGCGGCGGCAACGCCTCGACCAAGCGCCTCGGCGAGGTCCGCGGCTCGTCGAAGAAGGTCTGGAAGCAGAAGGGCACCGGCCAGGCGCGCCAGGGCAGCCGGCAGGCGCCGCACTGGGTCGGCGGCGGCTCGGTGTTTGGCCCCAAGCCGCGCAGCTACGAGTACGCGATGCCGCGCAAGGCCAAGAAGGCCGCGCTGCGCGCCGCGCTCTCGCTGCGCGCCTCGGAGAACCGGATCGTCGTCCTCGACAACTTCTCCGTCGGCGGCCCCAAGGGCTCGACCAAGTCGGTCGCGACCGCGCTCGCGGCGCTCGACCTGGCGCAGCCCAGCAACAAGGTCCTGATCGTCGACGCCAAGGACAACGCGAACCTGGTGACCGGAGCGCGGAACCTCAAGTCGTCGCAGTGGCTGGCGCCCGAGGGCGTCAACGTCTACGACATCCTGCGCCACCAGACGCTGATCCTGACCCAGGCGGCGCTGGCTTCGATCACGGAGGCGCTGTCGACGGCGTCAGCCGGGGGAGCTGCCGGGGGAGAAGAATAATGCGCGACGCACAGTCGATCATCAAGCGCCCGCTGCTCACCGAGAAGTCGGCGCGCCTGCGCGAGACCGGTGGCGCCACCGAGAGCCACGCCGAGGGCGATGCCTATGCCCAGCAGGTCGTATTCGAGGTCGCGCGCGACGCCAACAAGGTGGAGATCCGCAGCGCGGTCCAGGCGCTGTTCAAGGTGACCGTCACCGGGGTGCGCACCCTCGTGGTGCGCGGCAAGCAGAAGCGAGTCGGCCGGTTCGCCGGTCGCCGTCCGTCGTGGAAGAAGGCGTTTGTCACGCTCAAGCCCGGCGACAACATCGAGTTCTTCGAGGGAGTCTAGGATGGCGATCAAGAAGTACAAGCCGACGTCGCCCGGGCGCCGCGGGATGTCGTCCCAGGACTTCGGTGACATCACCACGCACGAGCCGGAGAAGAGCCTGCTCGCGCACAAGTCCGCGACCTCGGGCCGCAACAACCACGGCCGCGTGACCTCGCGGTTCCGCGGCGGCGGCCACAAGCAGCGCTACCGCATCGTCGACTTCAAGCGCCGGAAGACCGGCGTGCCGGCGACCGTGCTCTCGATCGAGTACGACCCGAACCGCTCGGCGCGCCTCGCGCTCCTGCAGTACGCCGACGGCGAGAAGAGCTACATCCTCGCGCCGCAGCACCTCAAGGTCGGCGACCAGGTGATCGCGGCGAACACCGCCGATATCAAGCCCGGCAACTCGCTGCCGCTGCGCTTCATCCCGATCGGCACCGAGATCCACGCGGTCGAGCTCAAGATCGGTCGCGGCGCGCAGATCGGCCGCTCGGCGGGCACCAAGGTCACGCTGATGGCCAAGGAAGGCGACTGGGCGACGCTGCGCATGCCGTCAGGCGAGATGCGGCGCGTCCACATCGAGTGCCGGGCGACGATCGGCCAGATCGGCAACACCGAGCACGCCAACATCCAGTGGGGCAAGGCCGGGCGTATGCGCTGGCGCGGCATGCGGCCGCACAACCGCGGCGTGTCAATGAACCCGGTCGATCACCCGATGGGCGGCGGCGAAGGCCGGTCCTCGGGCGGCCGCCACCCGTGCACCCCGTGGGGCCAGAAGACCAAGGGCCTCAAGACCCGCCACAACAAGCGGACCGAGCAGTTCATCATCCGCCGCCGTTCGAAGTAGGCAAAGGAACCAACAGATGCCTCGTTCAATCAAGAAAGGTCCCTTCGTCGAGCACTATCTCGCGAAGAAGATGGCCGCGGCGGCCAAGGAGGCCAATCCGGCGCGCCGCGTGATCACGACGTACTCGCGGCGCTCGACGGTCACCCCGACGATGGTCGGGCTCACCTTCGCGATCTACAACGGCCGCAAATTCATCCCGGTGTTCATCACCGAGCAGATGGTCGGCCACAAGCTCGGCGAGTTCTCGCTTACCCGCACGTTCCATGGCCATAGCGGCGAACGGAAGAAATAGTCATGCAGGCACGCGCGCTCGTTCGTGGCATCTCGATGTCCCCCCGCAAGATGCGGGTCGTGGCGGCGCTGGTCCGTCACAAGAAGGTAGAGGACGCGGTCGGCCTTCTCGACCTCATGCCCAAGAAGGCCGCGGGCATCATCTCGAAGGCGATCAAGTCGGCGGCGGCCAACGCCGAGGACAAGTCCGGCGGCGACGCCTCGATCGACCAGCTGCGCATCCTCACGATCGCGATCGATGGCGGCACGATCGCCAAGCGCTGGATGCCGCGATCGATGGGCCGCGCGAACCGCATCAATCACCGGACGAGCCACCTGACGGTGGTCGTCACCGACGAGTAGCCGAGCAAGGACGAAGCACATGGGTCAGAAAACACATCCGACTGGGTTCCGCCTCGGCATCATCAAGACGTGGTCCTCGCGCTGGTACGAGGAGAAGAACTACGCCAAGTGGCTGCATGAGGACCTGAAGCTCAAGACGTTCATCAAGAAGAAGCTCAACCACGCCGGCGTGAGCTACATCGAGATCGAGCGCGCGGCCAACAAGGCGAAGATCAACATCCACACCGCGCGCCCAGGCATCGTGATCGGCAAGCGCGGCGCGGGCGTCGAGACCCTCAAGAAAGACGTCCAGGCGCTGACCGAGAACGAGGTGTTCCTCAACATCATCGAGGTCCGCAAGGCCGAGACCAACGCGCAGCTGGTCGCCGAGAACATCGCGACCCAGCTCGAGCGCCGGATCGCATTCCGCCGCGCGATGAAGAAGGCAACCCAGACCGCCATGAAGTTCGGCGCCAAGGGCATCAAGGTCGCGTCGAGCGGGCGGCTCGGCGGCGCCGAGATGTGCCGCCGCGAGTGGTACAAGGAAGGCCGCGTGCCGCTGCACACACTGCGCGCGGACATCGAGTACGGCTTCACCGAGGCCCACACCACGTACGGCAGCATCGGGGTCAAGGCGTGGGTCTTCCACGGTGAGGTCCTGCCCGTCAAGAAGGCCGGCCAGCCGGCGCCCCAGCGCTGAACCCGTCGATCCCGGAGATCCACGATGTCGATGCTCTCACCCAAACGCACGAAGTTTCGCAAGTCGCACAAGGGCAACCTCAAAGGTCGCGCCAAGGGCGGCGACGTGGTGTCGTTCGGCGACTACGGCCTGCAGGTCACGTCGCCGGGCTGGCTCACCTCGCGGCAGATCGAGGCGGCCCGCGTCGCGATCTCGCGCTCGGTCAAGAAGCTCGGAAAGATCTACGTCCGGGTGTTCCCCGATCACCCGTTCACCAAGAAGCCGGCCGAGACCCGCATGGGTACCGGTAAGGGCGGCGTCGAGGGCTGGGTCGCCGTGGTCCGCCCCGGCCGCGTGCTGTTCGAGGTCGAAGGCGTGTCGATCGAGATCGCCAAGGAGGCGTTTCATCGCGCCCACCACAAGCTGTCGGTCAAGACCCAGCTGATCGCGCGGGAGTCCGTGCTGTGAGCAAGACCGCCGTCAGCCTCCAGAAGCTGCGCGACCTTCCCGATGTCGAGCTGCGCCAGGCGCTCGCGAGCACCCGCGACGAGCTGTTCCGGCTCCAGCTCGGACAGCACACCAACCAGGTCACCTCGACCGCGGCGCTCCAGCAGAAGCGCCGCGAGATCGCGCAGATCCTCACGATCCTGCGCGCCCGCGATCTCGGCAGCGAGGCGCAAGGCCAGAAGAAAGTCCAGAAGGCGAAGTCATGACCGAACCGACCGAAGCCACCGCGTCATCGTCCGACGCATCCTCCGACCATCGGGGCTCGCGCCGCGTCATCGTCGGCACGGTCACCTCGAGCAACATGGACAAGACGGCCACCGTCACGGTGATCCGCCGCGTCCGCGACCGCCGGTTCCACAAGTTCCTGACCCGCCGCGTGAAGTACCACGTGCACGACGAGCACAACGCGGCCAAGGTCGGCGACGTCGTCGAGATCATCGAGTCGCGACCGATGTCCAAGACCAAGCGCTGGCGCTTGCTCAGCACGATCTCGCGCCCCGCCGACGTCGGCGGTCACATCGATCAACCGCAAGTCGAGAAGTGAGGTCAACGCCATGATCCAGATGACCTCCGTGCTCGACGTCGCCGACAACAGCGGCGCCAAGAAGGTGTTCTGCATCAAGGTGCTGGGCGGTACGCGCCGGCGCTACGCGACGATCGGCGATGTCATCATCGTCTCGATCCGCGAGGCGATCCCGGGCGCCAAGGTCAAGAAGGGCGAGGTCGCGCGCGCGGTGATCGTGCGCACCAAGCGCGAGCTGGCGCGGCCCGATGGCAGCTACATCAAGTTCGACGGCAACTCGGCCGTCCTCATCAACAAGGAAAACGAGCCGATCGGCACCCGCATCTTCGGGCCAGTCGCTCGCGAGCTGCGCGCCAAGCGGTTCATGAAGATCATCTCGCTGGCGCCGGAGGTCCTCTAGTCATGGCGCACGTGCGCAAGGGCGACATGGTCGTCGTCATCAGCGGTGCCTACAAGGGCAAGCGCGGCAAGGTCCTGCGCCTGGTCGGCGATCGCGTGATCGTCGAGAAGGTCGCGATGATCAAGCGCCACCAGAAGCCGACCCAGAAGACGCCGCAGGGCGGCATCATCGACAAGGAAGGCTCGATCCACATCTCCAACGTGGCGCTGTTCGACGACAAGCTCGGGCGCGGCACGCGGACCAAGGCGGGCACCGACGGCGATACCAAGCTCCGCGTCGGCGTGAAGTCGGGGACCAAGTTCCCCAATAGCGGCATGGTCTAACCCGGCACAACAGGCGAACAACGATGGCGAAGGACGACGAAAAAGAAGCCGCAGCACCGGCCGATGCTCCCAAGAAGGAGAAGCCGGAACGCGCGCCCAAGGCGAAGGGCGACAAGAAGAAGGCGGCCGAACCGGCCGGCCCTGCGCCCAAGTACAAGCGCGAGACGCCGCCCAAGCTCAAGGCGATGTACGACACCACCGTGCGCCCGCAGATGATGAAGGAGTTCAATTACTCCACCGTCATGCAGGTCCCGCGGCTGGTGAAGATCACCGTCAACATGGGGCTCGGCAAGGCCAAGGACGAGCCCAAGATGATCGACAGCGCGATCGAGGAGCTCAAGCAGATCACCGGTCAATCGCCGGTGGTGTCGCGCGCCAAGAAGGACATCGCCGTCTTCAAGCTCCGCAAGGGC
>DATIPJ010000823.1:0-6486 GCA_035472155.1 Kofleriaceae bacterium | reverse complement strand
GTCGGAACCCCTGCGTTGATGGGGCCGGCGCCGTCACCCGCGATTCTGTTCAACCAGACCAACACGGCCCCGTTTTCGGCAGCGTGGTGCGTCCCGGCGAGCGGTCTCGGTGACACTCACAATACGACCGTCCGCGGCCTGTATTACGACTTCCAAGCCGCCGGCGACTTCGTGCTAGCGCAGAGCGGCCGCGACTTCTTGGTCCAGACCCGGCAGGCCTCCGGCGCGCCCTCCTGGCCTAACGCGGCGGTCAACAAGGCGGTGGCGACGCGCATGGGCACCACCACCGTCGCGGTGTGTCTGGGCCCCACCCGAATCGAGATAAATGGCCAGTCGGCGAGCGTCGCGGACGGCCAGACGGTTGGGCTACCTGACGGGGTCGATCTGGCGCGGCGAGGTGATGTCTACCTGATCACCGGTCCGCACGGCGACAGCGTTCGCGCGGAGCTCCATGGCGCCTACATCAATGTCGACGTCGGCATCGGGCACTGGCCCGCGACGGTGCAGGGCTTGCTCGGAAGTGGCCGTGCTGCCAACGAGATTGTGGCGCGTGACGGGACGATTTTCACCGAGCCCGTATCGTTCACGGATCGCTACCTGAACTTCGGCGACAGCTGGCGCGTGCGGGCGTCCGAGTCGCTGCTGTGCCGGGACCGACAGGTCGAGATCAGCAATCCCCGGAAGCCGTTCTGCGTCACCGATCTCGATCCCGCCACCCGGGAGCATGCACAAGGCGTGTGCCTGCAGGCCGGCGTGAAGCCGGGACCGCTGCTCGACGCATGCATGCTCGACGTCACGGTACTCGGGGACGACAACGCGGCCGCCGCGTTCGCCAACGCCCCACCCCCGGTCGTCGTCGGGAATAACGGCTGCCGCTAGTTGCGCGCGACAGGGCCAATAACGGCTATATGCAGGGCGGGAGCCGGCGCGACATGGTCGGTTATCGCCAACCCAAGCCCCCGAGGCTTTGTCATCGACTGCATTGGTCATCGCATCGAGCCAACGCATGGTTTCTTCGGGCCCTGTGGGTAGCTCGAGTGACCACATCAGGAGCCCGCGCTCGGTCGCCGCGAGCACCCGGCGGCCATCGGACGAGATCGCCAGGCTCTCGAACGGCTCCTCGGGGGCCGGCGCCAGGATCCTGCGCTGCTTCAGCATGGGATCGAGGACCTCGATTGCGCCGTGCTCGACGACGGCCACGCGGCCGGTCTCGGTGGCCATCGCGGCAGAGCTGCCCTCGATCTCCGATCCGAGCGGTCGGTTGATGTTGTCGATGAGCACGATATGCGGTTTCTGACCCTCAAGGCCGCGGCCATGTGCTCCTCGCGCTCGATGGCGCGATCGCGGTCGAGGAGCGCAGGCGTGCACAGCTGGCGCCCGCTCAGATCGGCGGAAGTCGCGGCGGAGGTCTCCGCCGACGCCGCGCTCGCGGACGGTGCCGCGGCTCGAGTCGCCGGGTCTTGTCGGAGCCGTCCACGCGGGCATCTTAGCGTCCTATGATGTACCCATGAACGCCGACGAAGATCTTCGCGCCCAGCTCGCCGCGGTCAGGGAAGAGCTTGGCGCCGTGCGGGCCCAGCTCGACGCGCTCACGACGGCTCGCGGCTTGACCATGGCGGGGCAGGTCCGCTGCCCCGGGTGCGGCGGGCGGAAGCTCCTGCACGTCACCAAGGTCCTCGACCGCGCGCAAGGCAGTTCCAAGACGCTGGCCGTCGCGCAGACGGGGGCCTTCCGCCATCGGAGCATCGGCGAGTTCCAGGTCTACATCTGCCAGGGGTGCGGGCTGGTCGAGTGGTACGTCCCCGATCTGTCGGGGATCGTGGCGGACGGCGAGACCGTCCGGGAGCTCGACGGCAGTGCGCCCGATCCGGGTGGCCCCTATCGCTAGGACGTGCGAGCCGCTCATGGACGTCCGCGTGGCGTCGTCGTGGGCGTTGACTTTGACGTGACAGTCTACGTTGACGGCGACGTGAACTTGGCCGTCACCGGACGTCGCTGCCGTCGCCCCCCGGACCTCGTATCACCCGCCGCGTCAAGGGTGTCGTCCACGTGCCCCGTCGCCGTCGCCGTCGCCGTCCACGATCACGTCGCCGACCACGTCAACGCAGCGCGGGTGGGCAGCGTCGGCGGGCTCAGGCTCCGACGGTGAAAAGCGTGGCGATCTGCGGCTTGCCGTACTCGGCCGCGCCCGTCTCGACGGTCAGGTTGGGCAGGATCTTCTCCTCGCCACCAGACCCACCGGACGTGCGTTACCACGCTGAGCGCGAACTCCGCGCGCGTTCGTGTTGTGGCGCAAGCGCAGCTTCGATGCGCAGAGCGATCGCGGCAACCTGTTCGCCGAGCGGCTGATGACTGTCGTCCATACCGCGCGCAAGCAGGGCCAGGATGTCCTGGCTTTCCTCACCCGCTGCTGCGAGGCGCACGCCGCCGGCACGCGCGCGGCCTCGCTGTTCACCGCCGCCGCGTAGTCGCACTCGGCGTCACGCGGGCCGCCGCTGTGGTCGTCATCGGGAAGTAGCGCGTGAACTGCCGTTGCCCGACCGCGCGCACGCGGCCGGCGCGCCTGAGTCGCGCCACGGCCACCTGCAGCTGACGCGGGTGGTCACAAACACTCGCCGTACTGCGTGCCGCCGACCACCAGCGGCGGCGTGAACGCAGCGCACGTTGTCGATGCAGGGCAGCCGGCGTTAGACGGTGGCGAGCAGATCCGCCTGCATTGCGTCGTGCTGTCAGACAGCGTGAAGCAGGTGAAGCCCGGGGCGCACGGCGCGGTGTCCGAGCAGGTTTGCCCCTGCACGCCGGTGCCGGCAACGCTGCAATCGACGATCGGGCGGCTGCCCGTGAACACGACGCAGCCCCAGCCGGCCGGGCACAGCGGGTTGCTGGTCGCGATCGGATCGCAGTTGCTCGAGCACAGCGATGGGACCCCCGGGATCGGCCGGTCGGCAGAGTCCACGAGCTGAATCGCGCACTGGCCGCGCGGTGCGATGCAGTCGGCGTCGCTGGCGCAGTACCGCAGGCAGCTGCCGGCATTCCCCAAAAACGTGCACGTGTAGCGGCTCGCACATGCCGTCGCCAGGCTGCAGCTGGAGCCTTCCTTGCCACCGGAGGTCCCGCGGCACGCCGTACCGGTGTCGGTATCGTTGTCGTCGCATGACTCGAGCGACGAGCATCCGCATTGCGTGAGGACGTCGCACGGCTGGGTGGCGCACCCGTTGCCGTCGGGCATCGCGTCGAGCGTGCCAGTGGTACCCGAGTCGACCTGGCCGCTGCCGGGTCGATTGCTCGAGCATCCGAGGACCAATGCGATGATGACGAGTCGTTTCATTTCGATCCAATCCCGAGCCGCGCCCGTGTTTCCAACATTCGCGAAGTCCAGGTCGTTTCAAGTTGCTGAGCGTTGATCCTCAGACTGCTGAGGACCTTCAGCAAGCTCGTCGCACGCGGAGGCTGGTGTTCACATACACTCGCCGTACTGCGTGCCGCCGACCACGAACGGCGTCGTGAACGCGGTGCACGTCGTCGAGGCAGGGCAACCGGCGTTGGACGGCGGCGAGCAGGTCCGCCTGCATTGCGACGGGCTGTTGGAGAACGTGACGCAGGTGAAGCCCGGGGCGCACGACGCGGTAGCCGAGCAGGCCTGGCCCTGCACGCCGGTGCCGGCGATGCGGCAATCGACGATGTTGCGGCTGCCCGCGGTGAGCAGAGTGCAGCCCCAGCCGGCCGGGCACAGCGGGTCGCTGGTCGCGGTCGGATCGCAGTTGCTCGTGCACATCAATGGGCTCCCCGGGATCGGCTGGTTGGCAGAGTCCACGAGCTGCGTCGCGCACTGGCCGCGCGGTGCGGTGCAGTCGGCGTCGCTGGCGCAGTACCGCAGGCAGGTGCCGGAACCCCCAAAAAACGTGCACGTGTAGCGGCTCGCGCATGCCGTCGCCAGGGCGCAGCTGGAGCCTTCCTTGCCACCGGATGTACCGCGGCACGCCGTACCGGTGCCGGTATTGTTGACGTCGCATGACTCGAGCGACGCGCATCCGCATTGCGTGAGGATGTCGCACGGCTGGGTGGCGCACCCGTTGCCGTCGGACATCGCGTCGAGCGTGTCAGTGGTACCCGAGTCGACCGAGCCACCCGAGTCGACCGAGCCACCCGAGTCGACCGAGCCATCGCGGCCGCCGCTGCTGGGTTGACTGCTCGAGCATGCGAAGACCCATGCGGTGATGACGAGTCGTTTCATCTCCATCCAATCCCGATCCGCTGCCCGTGATCCAGAATTCGCGAAGTCCAGGTAGTTTTCAAGCTCCCGAGCGTTGATCCTCAGTGCCGATATACCGGCGCAGCGTAACGCTGCGCTGCGCCGGTCGGCCGACGCTCGACGACGCCGAGCAGCGCTCGCTCGGCGGCTGGATCGTCGTGACCCAGCTCGACGGTAGCGAGACCGAGGGCGAGCTGATCTCCGTCGAGCCCGACGCACTCCGCGTACTTACCCTGCTCACGCGGCGGCATCGCGACGCCGCGGCCCCGACGTCTACGCCAACCGGGACGCGCAACTTGGCGCGATCGTCGCCCTCGGCCTGTCGGTCTGGCGACCATCCCGCGGCCAGGGATCCGAGCGGCCTGCCTCTACGTCGATGAGTATCAGCAGCGTCCACGGCGTCGTGCTCGACGATGGCCGCGAGGTCGTCGTCAAAGCAAAGCCGCCGGCCTCGACCAACCCAGATCTGCCTCTCGATCGCGCAGCGCTCGAAGCGATCGCAGCAGCGCAACGCGCGTTGCATGCGTCTGGCTTTCCATGCCCGCAACCGCTCGTGGGCCCGAGTCCACTCGGCGCCGGGCTCGCGACGATCGAGACGTATCTCCCGCCCGCGGACCCTGCGCCGCGTCCGGTGCTCGCACGCGGGCTCGTCGACCAGATGCAGTTGTTGGTCGAGCGCCCGCCGGCGCTCCAGCGCTTCACGCTTCCGCCCGATCGGGTGTTCGCACAACCGCACAGCAAGCTGTTTCGACCGAGCGAAGCCGATACCGCGTGGGTCCGAGAGCTTGCGCGCCGCGCCCGAGTGATCGCCGAAGCCGAGCCGTCGCCGCTCGTGCTCGCGCATGCCGATTGGCGCATCGAGCACGTCCACGTGCGCGGCGATCGGATCGTCGCGACCTACGATTGGGACTCGCTAGCGGTGCTCCCCGAGACGCGGATCGTCGGCATCGACGCACACGGCCATCTCGCCGACTGGTCGCAAACGGCGAGGCGCAACACGCCGACGTATGACGACGTGGTCGAATTCATCGCGGACTACGAGGCCGCGCGCGGTCGAGCGTTCACGGCCGGGGAACGTCGCGCCGCGCGCGCATGGGCGACGTACTTTATCGCCTACCAGGCGTGGATCACGATCGAGCCCGGCGCGCCGTGGGCCACGGACTCGTGGGCCGGCGTACTCGAAGTCACGGGCGAACGCTTGCTACGCTAAAGGCAGTGAGCGACCTCGAGAAGAGCGACGACACGCAGGAACGCTTCCTCGTCGAAGCCGGGCCGACCTTCACGCCGTCCGGAGAGAGACGGCGACCGGCTCACCGCGCTTCGCAGGCGCCGACTCCGATGCGCTCAGGGCGACGAGTTCGAGGAGCTCGGGAACGCTCAGGAAGGACCGCGTTCCACACCGCGCGGTCTTGTCACTGCTCGCGGTAAGCACACGCGCTGAACGCGGCGCTCGTCCCCATGTCCTGAGGCTCGAGCGGGTTACCTTTGCAATTGTTCAGTGCTGCAATTCGCTCCTCCGCAAACCGGGGTGACCGATATGCGTGAGGGTTAACATCACGGCCCGATGAAGACGGTCGCATTCGGAGCATTGGCTTGCATTGCGTCGCTCGCCGCCGGATGCCAGGAGGCCGACGAGAGCTTGCCCGCAAGTACCGCGCTCGCGCTCACCGCAGCCTGTGGCGACGGTAACCTCGATCCCGGTGAACAGTGCGACGACGGCAACACCGCAGATCACGACGGCTGCTCGGCGACATGCACGCGCGAGGTCGTGGTGCAGTTCTCGTTCCCGGGCGCGACCGGCACCGAGGCGACGTTCGCCGCCGATCTCGTCGATCCCGAGTTGGCAATGCCGCCGGTGATGAGCCGCGGCACCGGGGTCATACCGTCCGTCGCCGCCGATGCGTTCTCGGCGTCGGGTTGGACGACCGGCGCTGCGATCGATCCCGGTGACTTCTACCGCTTCACGGTGACACCCGCCGCCGGGAACACCATGAATCTAGTCGCGCTCCAGTTGGACGAGCGCCGGTCGGGTACCGGCATCCGACGCTGGTCGGTGCGCTCCAGCCTCGATGGCTTCGCGACCGACCTCGCCGCGTTCACTGTGCCCGATGACACGGCCTTCCGCACCGAGGTGGTCTCGCTGCCCGGCGCGTTTCGCGACCTCACGACGAGTGTCGAGATCCGCATCTTCGGCTTCCAGCCCGAGGCCGCTGGCGGGACCTGGCGGGTCGACA
>DATIPJ010000822.1:0-1900 GCA_035472155.1 Kofleriaceae bacterium | reverse complement strand
GTAGTAGGCCTCGGCGTCGGCGACGACCCGCGCATTCTGCGCGGCATCGAAGAAAGCGTCGCCGCCCTCGGCGCAGTACGCGAGCCGCTGCGCAAGCAGGTCGCGCAGCATCGCCGTCACCTCGCCTTCGCACGACTTCATGCGGCCGAGGACCGCGGCGCGCCCGTACGCCGCCGGGTCGTCCTGCCAGGGGGTGAGCCGGCCATAGCGCTCGCGCGCGGACGTCGCGGCGATGGGATCGATGCGCTCGAGGTACTGCACGACCTCGTACGCCGACGTGTACATGCTGTAGAGGTCGAGCCCCGAGAACCCGACGGCGTCGCTCGATTCGTGGTTGTACGCGCGCAGCCACTCGATGAGCGCCTGGGTCTCGCGGTTGCGCCACATCCAGCGCGGGAAGCGTGCGAAGGGCACCCACGGTCGCGGCCGCACGCGACCGCCACGGATGTAGCGATCGATCGCCGCGGCATCGGGCCAGTCGGCCTCGACCGCGACCTCGCGGAAACCGTGGCGCAGGATCAGCTGCTGCGTGATCCGCGTCCGCATCCGGTAGAACTCCGAGCTGCCATGCGTCGCCTCGCCGAGCAGCACGAGGCGCGCGTCGCCGATTCGCTCGAGCAGGCGATCGAGCTCGGCATCGTCGATCCGCTCGAACGGCTCGGCGCATTCCGCGACCAGGCGGGCCGCGTCCGCCGGCCGGGTCGTCGCGTGCGACGGCAGCGGGCCTGATTTGCGCGGCGGCCACGTGCCACGGCTGGCGCTCGGAGCCGCGGTGTCGGCCCAGCCGTGCTCGCCGATCAGCGGCACGAACAACACGGAGCCCAGGTCCTCGCGATCGTACTCGCTCTGCCCGGTCCGCGTCACGCGCACGAGTTGCTGCGCGCGGCTGGTCCCGACCGGCATCACCAGCCGGCCGCCGATCGCGAGTTGCTCGAGCAGCGCGTCCGGCAGATCGGGCCCACCGGCGGCGACGATGATCGCCCCGTACGGTGCGTGCTCGGGCCAGCCCAAGGTGCCATCGCCGCAGCGGACCTCGACATTGCCGAGCCCGAGGCCCGCGAGGCGCGTGCGCGCGAGGTCGGCGAGCTCGGCGTGGCGCTCGATCGTGTAGACCCGCCGCGCGACCTTCGCGAGCACGGCGGCGGCGTAGCCCGAGCCGGTGCCGACCTCGAGCACGTCCTCGCTCCCATCGAGCCGCAGCGCAGCAGCCATGACCGCGACGATGTACGGCTGCGAGATCGTCTGTCCCGCCTCGATCGGCAATGGGCGATCGTCGTAGGCGAACTCGGCGAGCTCGGGCGCTACGAACGCCTCGCGGGGCACCGCAGCGATCGCCGCGAGCACGCGGTCATCGCGCACGCCGCGCGCGCGGATATGGCGCTCGACCATGCGTGCGCGTTGCTCGGAGGGTTCCATACGCGATTGCGGAGCAAGCACTGCGCCAGTGACGGCGCGCGCCGGCGCTCAGGGAGTGGAATCTTTGGATTCCACTCTGTTGATCGGACTCGGCGGCTCGAGGCCTCAGGTATTCGCGTGCGCCTGGCAGCGATCCGCCCACGGCATCTCGCCGAGCGCGGCGACGCCGAGGTCGACGCCGCACGTATCGCAGCGCCCAAAACGGTCGTCATCATCGTCGATCAGCTTGCGGCGGCTCTCGACTTGATCGAGCGCCCAGCGCAGCACCTCCTCGGGTCGCGCCCCGGGCTTCTGGGCGAGCAGCGCGGCGAGCTGCGGCGGCTTCTTGCCGGCCATCACCTCGCTGAGCAGGATGGATAGCGTCGCGCCGCGCTGCATGAGATCGCGGCGGAGCTTGGCGAGCGTCGTAGGATCGATGCGCATGGGAGGCCTCAACGTTGGGTGTTGCGAGCAGCTCCTCGAGGGCACCGGTCAGCTCGGCCAC
>DATIPJ010000821.1:0-2520 GCA_035472155.1 Kofleriaceae bacterium | reverse complement strand
TCGCGGCGAGCAGCACCGAACTCAAGGAGATGCCGTGCCCGCGCTGCGAGAAACCGCTGCGCGCGCGAATGGTCGGCGACATCGTGATCGACGAGTGCGGCCAGTGTCGCGGGCTGTTCCTCGATCACGTGGCGATCAAGCGCGTGGTGATCGATCGCGCGCAGTCGCGGGCCGAGGCGCTGCTCGGGGCGCTGCCGCGCACGGAGATCAAGGCGGTGCCGGGCGCAGGCCAGAAGATGTATCTGCCGTGCCCGGTGTGCCACGTCGTGATGAATCGCAAGCTGTTCGCGACCGGCACAGGGGTGATCATCGATGTGTGCCGTACGCACGGCACGTTCTTCGACGCGGGCGAGCTGCCGCTGATCATCGACTTCGTGATGAACGGCGGGCTCGAGCGCGCACAGATCAAGGACATCGAACGGATGCGCGAGGCGGCGCGCCGCGAGCTGGCGCAGGCCCGCGATGCCGCGCGCGATGCCCGGCTGCATGGCCCGTCGATGACGGACAGCCGCGGCGGTGCGCTGATCGACTTTCTGTCCGGCCTGATCAGCTGATCGGGGCGTTTGGCGGTATCGTGCGCACCCCGTGGTGCGCGCGCTGTCCATCGCCATCGCCGCCTGTGTCGTGATCGCGCTCGCAGCGTGCTCGAGCTCGCCGCCCCGGTCCGTCGATGCGCCGCGGCCGGGCACCGAGCCCCGCCTGGTCGTGCTGCTCGTGATCGACCAGTGGCCCGAGTGGTCGTTCGAGGTCAAGCGGGGCGCGCTGACCGGCGGCTTCGCCCGGCTGTTGCGCGAGGGCGAGTGGCGCATCGGCGAGCATCCGTCGGCCGCGACGATCACCGCGCCGGGACACGCGCTGCTCGGCACCGGCGAGCCGCCGTATCGCTCGGGGATCATCGCCAACGAATGGTGGCACCGCGACCTCGGGCGACAGCTCAAGGCGATCGAGGACGAGGACGGCGCGCCGTCGGCGAAGTGGCTGCGCGTGCCCGGGATGGCCGATGCGATCGCGGCCGCGCGCACCGGCGCGAAGGCGGTGGGCGTCAGCCTCAAGGACCGAGCGGCGATCATGCCGCTCGGGCACAGCGGGACCGCGATCTGGTACGAGCACAGGCAGGTCGCGTGGGTGAGCCTGGGCCCGGCGCCGTGGCTCGCCGCGTGGAACACCGCGCATCCGATCGCCGCGCTGCTGCACGAGGTGTGGATGCCGCTGCCCGAGACCGCCGCGCTCGCCGGCGTGCCCGACGACGCGCCGGGCGAGGTCGGCGAGAAGGGCTTCGGGCCGACGTTCCCGCACGCGCTCGACAGCACGCGCGATCCGTCCGACGCGCTGTTCGCGACGCCGATGGGTAACGACATGGTGTTCGACATGGCGACCGCCGCGATCGATCGCGCGCAGCTCGGGGCCGACGCGCACGCCGATCTCCTCGTGCTGAGCCTGTCGGCGCACGACTACGTCGGCCACGGCTGGGGGCACGAGTCGTGGGAGGCGTGGGACATGATGCTGCGGATCGATCGCCGGCTCGATCGCTTCCTCGCCGACCTCGATGCCAAGGTCGGCGCAGGGCGGTGGGCGCTGATCGCGACCAGCGATCACGGCGCGAGCCCGATGCCCGAGGGTCAGCACGGCGGACGCATCACGTATCAACAGATCCAGGATGCCGCCAACCGCGCGGCGATCGCCGAGCTCGGGCCCGGCGACTGGATCGCGACCGCGAAGTTTCCGACGGTGTATCTGTCAGCGGCGGCGCTCGCACAGAAGCCGCGCGACCTGCAGATCGCAACGACCAAGATCGTCTACGCGCTGCGCTCGTTCCCGGGCATCGCGCGGGTCGAGAAGTCGGCCGAGCTGTGGGGCCACTGCGAGACTCGCACGGGCGACGCGCGCGCTCTGTGCATGGCGCTCGATCCCGAGCGCTCCGGGGAGATCCTGTACCTGCCGGCTCCCGGCTGGGTGCTACAGGACAACAGCGAGGTGATGGCGACCAGCCACGGGTCGATGCAGCCCTACGATCGCCAGGTGCCCGTGATCCTCGTGCCGCCCGGGCGCACGCCGCACGCCGCGCTCACGGCGCCCGCGCCCGAGGTGCTGCCGCTGACCCGGGTCGCAACCGTGCTCGCGCGCTGGCTCGGCGTCACACCGCCCAACGAGCTGCGCTAGACGGCGTCGAGCCTCAGCGGCTGCTCGTGATCCTGCGATCGGTGCCGCCGGCCGCCTGTGATGCTCAGTGAGCGTGGCTCGCGCAGAACGGGTCCATATCAGGTCCGCACGGCCCAGGTGCAAACTGATTGCACACATGCTGCTCCGATCGGCTGAACACGATGCCGTCGGCAGGCTTGCCGCGGCACGCCATCCCGTCGACGGGTGCGAACTGGCTCTGGCAGGCGTCGAGGCCCATCCCCGGACCCGACCAGCGCGTGCGCGCGATGCAGACGGCGCCGTTCTTGGACCAGCTCGCCTCGAAGCAGCCGTGCTGCGTGCACTCGGGCACGGTCATCGGATCATGCGGTGTCGATACAC
>DATIPJ010000820.1:0-13224 GCA_035472155.1 Kofleriaceae bacterium | reverse complement strand
GGTCGTCGGTGGTCAAGGAGCCCAAGGACCTGCCGGGCGTGCTCAAGAGCGCGCTGCGCCAGTACCCCGACGGCGTCCTGGTCGAGGAGTACATCGCCGGGCTCGACATCGCGGTCGGCTTCATCGAGGGCGTCGGCCACGATGACGGCCTGCTCACGCCGGTCGAGGTGATGTACGACCCGTCGCCCGGGCTCAGCGAGCGCGGGTTCAACATCTACGACTACCGGCTCAAGAACGTCGAGCCCGGCAAGGTCCAGTACCGCTGCCCCGCCAACCTGCCGCGCGACGTCGCGGCGCGGCTGCGCAGCATCTCCAGCGAGGCGATCCGCACGCTCGGTCTGCGCGACCTGGCGCGGCTCGACTACCGGGTCACCGCGGAGGGCCGGATCTACCTGCTCGAGGCCAACGCGCTGCCGGCGCTGGCGTCGAGCTCGTCGCTGTTCGCGGCGACCGCGCAGGTCGGCCTGACCTACAACGCCACGATCGCCGCGGTGCTCAACGCCGCCGCGCTGCGCTCGGGGCTGGCGACCGCGAGCCAGCTCGGGGTCGGCCGCCAGCGCAAGGCGCAGCCGATCCGCGTCGGGTTCACCTACAACGTCAAGCGCAGCCACGACGGCGACGACGAGGCCGAGTGGGATCCGCCCGAGACCATCATCGCGATCGCCAATGCGCTCGCCCGCCAGGGCCATATCGTGGTCCACCTCGAGGCCACGCCCGATCTGCCGCGGGTGCTCGCCGAGGCCGACGTCGACCTCATCTTCAACATCGCCGAGGGCGTCGAGGGCCGCAACCGCGAGGCCCAGGTCCCCGCGCTGTGCGAGCTGCTCGGCATCCCGTACACGGGGTCCGATTCGGCGACCCTGGCGATCGCGCTCGACAAGGCGCTGGGCAAAAAGGTCCTGCTCCAGCACGACATCCTGACCCCGAAGTTCCAGGTCATGGAGTCGGCGCGCGAGCGCCTGGCGCCGGACATGAAATTCCCGCTGATCGTCAAGCCCAACGCCGAGGGCTCGAGCAAGGGCATCGGGTCGACCAGCGTGTGCGACACCGAAGACGAGCTGCGCGCGGCGGTCAAGAGCGTCATCGAGCGCTACCGCCAGCCCGCGCTGGTCGAAGAGTACATCGCCGGCCGCGAGTTCACCGTCGGCCTGCTCGGCGACAAGCGGCCGCGCGTGCTGCCGCCAATGGAGATCAAGTTCAAGAAGGACACCAAGCGGCCGGTGTACGACTTCGCGGTCAAGCAGGAGTGGGAGGAGCACGTCTACTACGAGTGCCCCGCCAAGCTCAGCGAGGCCGAACAAAAGGCGATCGAGAAGATCGCGCGCGCCACCTTCTGGGCGCTCGACTGCCGCGACGTCGCTCGCGTCGACATGCGCATGGATGCCGACGGGCGCATCTACGTCCTCGAGGTCAATCCGCTGCCCGGACTGACTCCCGGCTACTCGGACCTGGTGCTGATCGCCCAGGCGGCCGGCCTGGAGTACGACCAGCTGATCGCCGAGATCATGGTCGGCGGCTTGCGCCGCATGAAGGACAAGCGGCGCGAGGAGCGCGAGCTCGAGCGCGAGCGCGAGGCCCAGAAAGACGTCGCCAAGCTCGCCGACAAGGACAAGACCGAGAAGAAGCGCGCGGTGGCCAAGCTCGCCCCGTCGACCAACGGCAATGGCAACGGTCACGGCAACGGTCACGCAAACGGCAACGGCGCGGGCAATGGCGCGGGCAACGGGAACGGCCATGGCGAGAACTCGCCCGTGCGCGTCAAGCGCGAGCGCTCCGAGCCAGTGCCCCAGACCGAGCGCACGCGCGCCGAGCCCGAGCCCCTCGATGTTCCCCCGACCGCCACCGGCGGCCCGACGCCATAAAAGGATGCCGAGCCGCCACCGCGGCGGCCCGACGCCATGGAGCTTGCGCCGACCGCGACGGCGGCCCGACGCCATAGAGCTTGCGCCGACCGCGACGGCGGCCCGACACCATGGAGCTTGCGCCGACCGCGACCGGCGGCCCGACGCACAAAAGACGCCGAGCCGCGGCCGGCGTCATGGCGGTCCGTCGACCGCCCGGCGGCCCGCCGCCATAAAAGGACGCCGAGCCACGACCGCCAGCCCGCCAGATCGAGGCCGTGGAGTCGCCGACTGCGACGAGGGGCGCAGCGTGTAACGGGCGTCAACAAGCGTCAACGCGCGCGCGAGGCGATGGGAGGCCTACGGCGAGCGGTAGCTTCCACGGCCGCTGGCTGCGTGGCACAGGTAGTTGAGTGTTGCGCCGGCGATGACTGCGTGACGGGCGGTCCGCTGTCACCCGCGAGACGAGGCCTGCCCATCGCCGGTAGCGCGCGTGTGCGCGTTCTCCACAGCCCGGTCCGCTGTCACCCGCGCGACGAGGCCTGCCCATCGCCGGTAGCGCGCGTGTGCGCGTTCTCCACGAGCGCGCGCCAGGGCGAGCTAGAATGGCGGAGCCGATGGCGTCGAACCTGGAGCGCGGAGCGCGTGAACGGCCATGAAGGTCGCAACGCGGATCACGATGGCGACGGCGGTCGTCGTGGCGCTCGTATCGGCGCTGTATGCGTACTTTGATTTGCGCACGCGGCGGGTGGAGCGGCGCACGGCGCTCGAGCGCGAGGCGCGGACGGTGGCGACGGCGCTGCGGTTCGATGTCGAGACGCAGCCGTCGGCATTTCGGGCGCCGACCGAGGCCACGATGCGCGACCTGCAGCGCGCAGCGGGGGGCTGGCGGGTGACCGTGCTGCCGAGTGCGCGCGGTGCGGCGCGACCGCCGGTGGATGCGACCGATGCGCAGCTGCGCCGGCTGAATGCGATGGTGCTGGTGCCCCGGCCCAATGCGGACCTCGAGGCCGGGCAGTACTACTACGACCTGCCGATCCGCGGGGCGCCCGACCGCGGCGGCGAGCCCGAGATCACAGGGATGCTCGAGATCGCGCGGCCGGCCGACATCCTCGAGGCGACCAGCGACGACGTCTGGCGCGTGGTCACGATGGTGCTGCTGATCGTGGGGATCACGACGGTGATGGTCGGCGTGTTCGCGATGCGGCTGGTGAGCCGGCCGATCACGAAGCTACTGAGCGGCATCGACGATGTCGCCAAGGGCGACCTGTCGCACGTGATCCTGTCCGAGCGCGACGACGAGATCGGGGCGATCGCGACGCGGTTCAACGAGATGACCTTCTCGCTGCGCGAGTCGCGTGCGGAGACGCAGCGCCAGAACGAGGCCAAGCTGGCCCTCGAGCAGCGGCTCGGGCAGACCGAGAAGCTGGCGACCTTGGGCCAGCTCGCCGCGGAGATCGCGCACGAGGTCGGGACGCCGCTCAACGTGATCGCCGGGCGGGCGCGCGCGATCCAGCGCAAATCGCGCGACACCGAGGTGATCGAGAAGAACGCCGGCATCATCGCCGAGCAGAGCGCGCGCATCACGCGGATCATCCAGCGGCTGCTCGACTTCACGCGCCGAAAAGTCGGCTCGACCACCGCCGGCGACGTGAACCTGAACGACATCGCGCAGTCGACGATCGAGCTATTGGCCGGGCAGCTGACGAGCGCGCGGGTCAAGGTCCGCCTCGAGAGGACGGCGCAGCCTGCGCGCGTGCCGGGGGATTCGGATCGCCTGCAGCAGGTGCTGATCAACCTGCTGCTCAACGCGGTGCAGGCGATGCCCGACGGCGGCGCGCTCGTGGTCGAGACCGAAGCGGTGCGGCGGACGCGGCCGGGGCTCGAGGGCAGCGCCGAGCAGGACTTCGTGTCGGTGGCGGTGAGCGACACCGGGGTCGGCATCCCGGCCGACATCAAGGACCGGATCTTCGACCCGTTCTACACGACCAAGGAGGGCCAGGGCGGCACGGGGCTGGGGCTCGCGGTGGTGTCGGGCATCGTGAAGGAGCACGATGGCTGGATCGACGTCGAGGACGCCAAGCCCGGCGGCACGGTGTTTCGCGTGTTCCTGCCGGTGTGAGCGGCCTCAGTCGACGTCGACCTCGACGACACGGTGGCGGATGATGCCGCCGTAGGCCGCCCCGCCGTAGCCGCCCGGTGGGCCGGCGAGCTGGGTGACGATGTGCTCGGTGCCGGGGTCGAGCTGGCCCCCGCGGTTGCGGAGCTGGCCGGCCGCGGCCGAGCGCAGGTCGGGGTTGGAGCTCGCGTTGTTGACGATGCTGATCAGGGTCGCGTCGACCTCGGGGCCGGCGTTGTACGAGGCGCCGATCGCGGCCTGGGCGACGGCGAAGTCGGGATCGCGCATCAGCTGGTTGAGCTGGCTCGTGGTGCCGGTGTCGTCGAACGACGACAGGCTCGAGATCGCCGCGACGCGATCCTCGGAGCTGCCGCTGCGCGCAGCGTCGAGGACCGCCTTCTGCGCGCGCTCCGAGCCGATCTGGCCCAGGGTGGAGAGCGCGCTGGCGCGCACGGCCGCGTCGGTGTCGCGCGTGAGGCGCACGAGGGTGTCGGTCGATTTATCGTCGGGGTTCTGGCCCAGCGTGGAGATCGCCGCGACCCGGACCTCGCTGTTCGACGAGCCGAGCGCGCGGTCGACCAGCCGCCTGGCCTCGGGCGTGCCGGCGCTGACCAGCGCCCAGACCGCGGCGCTGGCGTTGCTTCCCTCGGGCCCGTTCAGGAGGTCCTCGGCGAGCCGCAGTCCCTCGGGGTCGCCGGCCTGGAGCAGCTGGCCCATGACCTGCTGCTTGATCTCGGGGCTCGACTTCGCCGCGGACAGCAGCGCGGTCTTGATCGGGTCGGTCATCCCGAGCTGGCCGAGCGAGGCGGCGGCGACGTTGACGAGATCGGTGTCCTTGCTCGACAGCGCGGAGACCAGGGCCTGGCGTGCGCTGTCGCTGCCGATCCGCGCCAGCACCGTGGCAGCGTACGATGACTCGTCGCGCCGCCCCGAGTGCAGCGAGTCGAGGAGGAGCTGGTTGACGCTCGGGTCGCTCGGACGCTCGCGGGCGAGCATATCGAGCGCGGTGACGCGGGTCTGGCCGTGCGACTTGCCGGCGATGTCGGCGAGGGCGTCGAATGCGCGCGGTGAGCCCGAGCTGGCGAGCAGGCGCATCGCCTCGTAGCGCTCGTTGCGCGCGCCCTTGTGGGCGAGGTCGATCGCGAGCTGCAGCGCGTCGGGGTTGCCGGTCTTGAGCAGGCGCGGCAGGACCGCGCTGCGGTCGCCCGACGAGCCGGAGCGCAGCACGGCGAGCAGCGCCTGGTCGACGTCCTCGCCGTCCATCTCGGCGAGCTGCGCGAGCGCACCGGTGACCTCGGCGCGGTCGCCGAGGGCGGCGTTGATCAACAGCTCGCGCGCGTCCTTGCCGCCCATGCTGGCGAGCGCGCTCGAGGCAGCCATCGCCGCGCGGTGGTCGCCGGTGGCAAGGATCTCGCCGAGGATCTGGGTCGCGGCCGGGCCGCCGAGCTGGCCGATCGCGATCACCGCGGCGTAGCGAGCCGCCGGGGTCCCGGACCTCGCGGCGACGCGCAGCACGGGCAGCGCGCGCTCGCCTGCGCGCGCGAGCGTGCTCAGCGCCGCCTCGACGAGCTGGGAGTCCCCCGACCGCACGATCGACGTGAGCTTGGTGAGCAGCGCCTCATCGACGGTGTCGATCGAGGCGAGCGCGGCCGCGGCGATCCGCGCGTCGGGCGCGTCGATCAGCTTGCGGAGCGCGCTGGTCGCCGCCTCCGAGCTCATCGCGCCGAGGGCGGACACCGCCTGGCGGGCGACGGAGACATCGCCTGCGGTCGCGAGCCGGGTCAGGACCGCGATGCTGGCGTCGCTGCCCAGCGCGCCCAGCGCGCCGAGCGCAGCGCCCTGGGCCGGGTCGCCGCTCCGCTGCGCGACCTCGAGGAGCAGCTTCTCGGCGTCGGCGCTCTGGGTCGAGCCCAGCGCCGACAGCGCCGCGGCGCGCACCGCCGGGCGGTCGTCGCCCGCGTGCTCGAGGAGGAGCGCGACCGCGTGCTCGCTGGCGATGCCGCCGTAGCAGGACAGGATCGCCTCGGGCACGCCGCGCCGGCTGTCGGTGAGCAGCGGGGCCAGCGCGTCGACGGTCTGGTCATCGCCGATCGCGGCGAGCTTCTCGGTCAGGGTGCGGATGTCGCGCAGCGAGCGCGCGCGCAGCACGCGGGCGACCAGGTCGCTGCGCGAGAGGCCCGCCGCCTCGGCGGGGAAGCGCAGCGGGCGGCGCAGCTGGAGCGGAATCGATGCGCTGCGCGCCGCCGCCGGCGCCGCGGGGGCGCTCTGACCGACGCGGTGGAAGAACAGGCTGTAGCCCGCGACCCCGGCGAGGACAGCGCAGGCCAGCTTCCAGCGAAGGGGGTGCTGCGCGTGGGGATGTAGCGCTCGGGGTTTCCGCACAGGCGACGTCGCGTGGGATGGCACGGGGCTCCTCGGGGATGCTCGCAATGTCTGTGTCAAACGAACGCGGGTTGGTATCGATCCATTCCTCGCTTGCCCTCGCAGCGGCGCCGGTTGCGGTACGTCCGGGGTGCGAACCGGCAGCGACGGACACGCTTCGCGCCGCGGGCGCCTCGATTTTGGGGAAGGTTTCGGCAACCGCAGCGTCGCCGTTGGTGTCGGCGGCTCGGACCCGGGAGGCCGAGGCGGTCCGTCGCACGAGCGCTCGCTGCGCGAGTTCGCCCGCACAGCGAAAATCATCGACGGAGGTTTGGCGCGGCCGATTGACGACCTCCCCGACGTTCGTAGACTTGAACCCATGTTGACGCCGGAGCAGACCACGCAGCTCAAGGAGCGCTTGCAGGCCGACCTCGCTCGCCTCGCAGACCACGCGCACTCTGCCCTCGACTTCACCATGGACCGGGACAGGGACCGGATCGGCCGCGACTCCATGGACGAGGCGACCGAGGAGGAGACCTACTCCACCCAGCTCCGCCTGCACGACCGCGAGACCTTCCTGCTCGGCAAGATCCGGGAGGCGATGGCCCGGCTCGAAAAGGGCGAGATCGACGAATGCGAGGAGTGCAGCGAGCCCATCGGGTTCAAGCGCCTCCTGGCCCGGCCGGTCACCACGCTCTGCTTCGTGTGCAAGACCGCGCGCGAACAGGTCGAGTCCGACGAGGGGTCCGAGTAGGCGGTTCGGCGGCGTCCCGTCGTCCCGATGTGGGTGGCGCGTCGTCCTCGGGACGGCCGCGAGCGATTTCCTGGCGAACCTAACCTCTGGTACTATGCGTTCGTCGGGGATGCGCGACCGCTACACGATCACCGAACGACTCGACCATGGCGGCATGGCCGAGGTGTTCCGCGGCGTCGCGGAGTCGATGGAGGGGTTCAAGAAATCGGTCGCGATCAAGCGGATCCTTCCGAACCTCACCAAGAACCAGAAGTTCGTCTCGATGTTCCTGGACGAGGCGCGGCTGTCGCTGTTCCTGCAACACGCGAATATCGTGCAGGTCTTCGACATCTCGAGGACGCCGGACAACGCGTACTTCCTCGTGATGGAGTACGTCGACGGCTGCAACCTCAAGGCGCTGCTCGAGCGCCAGAAGCAGAAGGGCAAGCGGATCGACATCGGGCATTCGGTCTATCTGATGTCCGAGTGCTGCAAGGCGCTGCAGTACGCGCATGCCCTCGAGCACCCCGAGACCAACGAGCCGCTGGGCATCGTGCACCGGGACATCTCGCCCCCGAACATCCTGCTGTCCAAGAACGGTGAGATCAAGCTCGTGGACTTCGGCCTCGCCAAGGCCAACAGCCAGATCGAGGCGACCGACCCCGGCGTGGTCAAGGGCAAGTTCAGCTACCTGTCGCCCGAGGCGGCGAGCGGCCGCGACGTCGACCACCGCGCCGACGTGTTCGCGGTGGGCATCATCCTCTGGGAGCTGTTCACCGGGCGCCGGCTGTTCTACGGCGACACCGATTACCAGACGGTCGAGCTGGTGCGCCAGGCGCGGGTGCCCTCGATCGCCGCGCTCAACCCCGAGATCGACGCCGAGATCGAGCAGGTGGTTCGCAAGGCCCTGTCGCGCGACCCCGACGACCGATACCAGAGCGCGGGCGACCTCGGCGATGCGCTGGCGCAGTTCCTGTTCTCGAGGCGCATGAAGGTCACCGCGCGCGACATCGCGGCGCTGGTGCGAGACACGCAAGTCGAGATGATGCGCAAGCGCTCGGCCGAGCCCAAGGACTCGTTGATCGATGCGCTGATCCTCGACGAGATGCAGAAGATGACGTCGCTGGTCGACGGCGGCGGCGCCCCTGAGGCGGCGAGCTCTGAGGGCTCGATGAGCCTGGACCCGAGCGCGTTCATCGATACGTCGAACTGGGTCGGCGAGATGGGGCTGGCCTCGTCGCAGCCCGGCCAGCAGGGCGGCCATCCGCCGCATCCATCGGCCAAGCGGCAGCATCAGCGCCCGCCGTCGTCGCGGCCCAAGCCGAACGCGCCGACACCGTCGCCGGAGATCGAGTCGCTCGAGCAGATGCTCGAGCCGGAGCGCACCGGCCTGCACCGCAGTGGCGACCCCCGGCCGCCGTGGCTGGTGATCGCGATCATCATGGTGCTGCTCGCGGCGATCGCGGCGATCGTCGTGATCCTCGTGATGCGCTGACGCTCAGCGCGCCTGCTTGAGCTGGCGGATGAGGTCGCTGCCGGGCGCGAGGTCGGTGAGCCGCTGGATCGCGTCGGCGAGGAGCCTGCGGTTGTTGAGCTGCGCGGCGAGCGGGCCGATCAGCTTCCAGGCCTCGACCCAGTCGGGGTTGAGCAGCGCCGCCTGCTGCGCGAGCTCGAGCGCCTTCCTGGGATTGCCCTTGGTCTTCCAGATCTCCGCCGCGAACAGGTAGGCCGAGTAGATCGACGGATCCTCGAACAGCACGAGATCGAGCACCGAGAGCGCGGTCTGATCGTCCTCCTTCTCGTACGCGACCGCGGCGCGGCCGAAATCGGCCTGGGCGAGCCGGCGAGACGAGGCCTTCTCGGCGGCGAGCGTGTCCTTGGCGGTCTTGTAGATCTTCTCGGCGTCGTCGCGCTTGCCGGTCGCGAGGTCGAGCTTGCCCTCGATGATCTGGATCTCGGGCAGGCCCTTGAGCCGGGTCGGGACGAGCGACTTGAGCTTCTGGGCGAGCTGGGTCTGCTTGTCGTCGGTCGAGACCGTGTCGGCCGCGAGGATGAAGGTGTCGATGTCGCCGCCGCAGCCCTCGAGCGCGGTGACCAGCGCCTGGGCCGCCGCGGCGATGTCGTTCTTGCGCAGCGCGAGGCGGCCGCGCTCGCGCGCGAGCTGCCAGCGCGGGGCGCCGCCGGCCTTCTCGGCGCGGGCGAGCAGGTCCGCGGCGCCGGGGTGATCGCCCATCAGCATGCGCGCGCGGGCGGCCTCGACGAGCAGCAGCCCGGACGGGTGATCGCCCGCGTCCTTGAGCAGCTGCTCGAGCGCGGCCCGGCCGCCGCGCGGGTCGCGATCCTCGATCTGCAGGAGGCCGCTCTCGAGGCGCGCCTCGAAGTTGCCGCCGCGACTGGCCTCGGCGTAGGCCGCGCGCGCGCCGCGGACGTCGCCGAGGTCGCGGTCGATGCGCGCGAGCTCGAGCTGCGCGCGCGGCGTGTCCAGGCTCGGTGGGCCGGCGAGCACGCGCTCGAGCAGCCCCTTGGCCTTGGTGCGCGACCCCGGATCGCCGGTGGCGCGCAGGATCGCCGCGTAGACCGCGACCATCGCCGTGGTCGCGCCCTTGGGGCTCATCTTGGCCTCGATGCGCTGCCGCGCGTCGTCGACGTCGCCGTTCGCCAGATCGAGCCACGCGCGCGCGACCAGGGCCGGCTCGAAGCCCGGGTTCTTCTTGAGCACGAGATCGAAGTCGGCGCGGGCGCTGTCGATCTCGCCGGCGGCCAGGTGCGCCTGGCCGCGCACGGTCTGGCCCTTGGCCCAGCCCGCCGCGTCGGGGGACTTGGTGAACAGCTCGAGCGCGGTGGTCGGCTGGCCGAGCGCGAGCCAGACCTGCGCCAGCGTCGTGCGCGCGCGCCGGCTGGTGGGCCCGGTCTCGAGCGCGCGGACGGCGGCCTTGCGCGCGGTATCGAGCTCGCCGAGCGCATAGGCGGCCTCGCCGAACTCCTCGGCGAACCGCTGGTCGTTGAGGTTGAGGCCGAGCGACGCGAGCAGCGCGGCGCGCGCGACGCCCGGCTCGCCGCGCGAGAGCTCGACCTGGGCCAGCGCGAGGTCGGCGAACGCGACCTGCAGCGGAGAGACCGGGCGGGTCTGATCGGTCGCGGGCTTTGCGCTCCCCCGTGTCCCCGATCCGAGGGGTCCAGGCGTCTGGCCGGAGCCCTCGGCGATCAGCTTGCCGAGCTGCGCGCGAATCTCGCTGCCCGGGCCGCCCGCGATGCGGCCGGACGCGATCAGGATGCCGGCCTTGGCGATCAGCGCGGTCGGGTTGTCGCCCGCGCGTTCGAGCGCCGCGAGCGCGTCGTCCCACGCCGAGCCGTTGGCGAGCGCGCGCGCCCACGCGATGGCGTAGAGCGGGCGCGGCTCGCGCTCGAAGGCGCGCTTGAGGTCGGCCACCGCGCTCTTGGCGTCGCCGGACATCAGCGCCGCCTGGCCGGAGACGTAGTGCGCCGCGGGGTCGTCGGCGGAGGCCTGCACCGCGCGCTCGGCGGCCTCGCGGGCGGTCTTGACGTCGCTGCGCGCCAGCGCCAGGTACGCGATCGCGAGGTCGAGATCGAGGCTGGACTGCCCGGACATCCGGTCGACCGCGGCCTTGGCGTCGGCGGTGCCGTCGCCGAACTCGTACGCCACGAGGGCGCGCACGCGGGCGAGCGCGGCCCGGTTGTCGGCGGTCGGCGACGCCTGCGCGATGCCGTAGAGGCTGTCGCGCGCGCCGAGCCAGCCCTGCCAGGTGTCGGCCTTGGCGAGGTCGACCGCGCGGTCGCGCGCGGCGGCGATCTGCTTGTGCAGGCGGAGCGCGCGGATCTGGAAGCCGGCGAACACGCCACCGCCGATCACCAGCGCGCCGATCATGACCCACAGCGCGATCTGCAGGCGCGAGCGGCGGCGGGGCTGCGGGACGCTGTGCACCGACGAGGCCTCGGGCGCGAACGCCGATCCCACCTCCCCCGCGGGGTTGATCAGCATCGCGGCGATCTGCGGATCGATCTCGGCCGGCCGGCGGGTCGGCTCGTCGGGCGCCGCCCGACTGGCGGCGGGGTTGTACTGCCCGCCCGGGATCACGGTCGCGCGCGCCCAGGCCGGCTCGCCGTCGCGGCCGTTGTACGGATCGGGACCCGCGGCCGGGCTGACCGCGATCGTCGGCCGCATCGCCGCGTGGTTCGAAGGCAGCTGCATCGGCGCGTTGGCGGGCATCGCCGGCGCGCCGCCTCCGAGCGGCAATCGCGACGCCGACAGCGGCGTCGGCGGCAGCGGCGATGGCCCGAGCGGCATCGGCGCCGGGCCGACCGCGACGGGCGAGATCGGCGGCGACTCGGGCGGCATCGAATGCAGCACCGGCAGTGGAGCGAGCATCTGGGGCGGCATCGTGGCGGCCGTGGGCAGCGCCGCGGGGACCGCTCCGCGCACACCGGGGGCCGCGCCAGGAGCGCCGGGCGAGGCGCCCTGCGCGGACGGCGACGGCGGCTGAGGCTGCGGTGCGGACGCTGCGCCGGCCGCGCCGGGTCGCGACGAGATCATCTGCTCGAGCTGGAGCGGGCCCTGCGTGGCGGGCGGCGACTGCGTGGCCCGCATCGCCGACGGCTGATCGATCGGCCCCGACGGCATCTGGACCGCATTGCGCACCGCGGTCCCCCGGCCCGGCGCCTTCTTGAACGGCTCGCGGCGCGGATCGGGCATCAGCGTCTCGTCGATCTCGATCATCTCATCGTCGTCGAGCTCGACGGTGGAGACCTCCTCCTTGAACTCGCGCGCGCGCTTGGACTTCTTGGCGTCCGGACGGCTGCGCGACGACTTCTTGACCAGGCCGCGCATCGACTGGCGCTCGCGGGTCACGGCGTCCTCACCGCCGGCGCCCCCGCGACCTCCCACCGGGGGCCCGGCGACCGGTCCGAAATCGTCGTCGCCGCGCAGCTCGAGCCCCTCGACGTCGGGGTCGACCTCGACCGTGCCGGATCGGTCGCCGACTGCGAGCACTGCCGGCGGCGGCGTCGCGTCGGTCTTCACGTCGAACGGCGACATCGGCTCGGAGCGCCTGGGCGCCGGCGCGAGCGTGGTCGGCTTGGTGAACTCGCCGCCGCCCTCGCCGCCCGCCTCGCCGGCCAGCGCGCTCGCGACCATGTGCGCCGGATAGTTCTTGGTGCCCTGGTCGACGCCGAACCCCGTCGGATCTTGCGCGATGAAGTCGATCGCCGGGTTGCCCTGCGGCGCGCGCCCGAGCATCCGCTCGGCCTCTGCGAGGAGCTCGGAGGCGCGCGCATCGGCGGTGCCGGTGCTGCGCAAAGCGAGGAACACCTCGAGCGCGCTGTGGCCATCGCCCTTGCGCAGCAGCGCCTCACCCTTGAGGACCTGCGCGGACACCGATGAATGATCGAGCTCGAGCGCGACGCGCATCTCGGCGAGCACCTCGTCGTACCGCTTGAGCGCGAGCAGCGCTTGACCGAGCACGACGCGACCCTCGACGGTGGTCGGACGGCCGAGCAACCCGAGCCGGCAAACCTTGACCGCTTCCTGAAATTGCCCGGAGCTGACCAGTGCCTGGCCCCGGGTGACGAAGTCGCTCTGCGACACCTTTGGTGAGCTTACCTCGACCCGGCAGGGGTCGGCCATTTGCGGCCAGTGTGGGTGCTACTCCTTCATGGTTTTCGGAACCGGCTCCGCGAGGCCCGGCATCTCGGCGCCGCGCATACGCGATTCATCGACCATCCACCACGCCTTGCCGTGGCGCTCCCAGGTCTGGAGCGCGTGCGTCTCGTGCACCGTGCCCTCGGACGCCTTGTACCAGCTGAGCTTGATGTGCACCGAGGCCTCGGTGCGCCCGCGCGGATCGACGCGCACGACCTCGTAGTCGGTGATCTTGAGATCGCTCGCGCGCTCATCCATGTCGTCGACGAACTGCATGCGCTGCGCGGGCGGGATCGACGACGCCGCGACCGCAAAGCGCTCCCAGCGCACGCCTTCGTTGAACTGCCGGATCGAGTCGGTGAGGTCCTCCTCGGTGCGGACCTGGGGAGCGCCGCACGCGAGAAGGCCGAGGACGATGGCGAACGCGGGGAGCAAGGTGCGCATGGGGCGGGAACGACCGTACTGCGGGCGGTCACCCGGCACATCTTTTCGGCGTTGGTCGGCGCTGGTCGCC
>DATIPJ010000819.1:0-3585 GCA_035472155.1 Kofleriaceae bacterium | reverse complement strand
TCGAGCCCGTAGGCGGGCGTGCGATCGGTGATCGGGGCATCGCCGAGGGCGAGCGAGTCGGCGGCGAACAGCGTGGTCGGCCCGGTGTTCTGCGTGTCGGGGCGCGGGAGGGTGTCGGCGCGCCTGGGGCCCGTGTCCGGGCGTTGTGGGCCAGTGCCCGGGGCGGTGACGCTTCGCGCGCGCGGACGGCTCGGCGATACGGGCGGCGGAGGCGCGGTGCCGGCGATGCGCGATGCGAGCGGATCGCGCGGCGGGACGGCGTCGCGCGGTGACGAGCCGAGCGCGAGGCCGCCGCGACGCGAGCGAGCGGTGTCGCCGGCGGCGCTCGACTCGCCGGTGTCGTCGGCGGCGATGTCGCCGCGGGCGTGGAGCGGGGCGATCGAGCCCGACGGGACGGCGCGCGGTGGCGTGGGTGAGGGCGAGCGGCCGCGCGCGCGTGCAGCGGATGCAGCGGACGACACCACCGCGGGAGCGGCCGACGACTTGGCCGACGACTTGGCCGACGACACGCCCGGCGAGCCCACCGACGACGCAGCGACCGGAACCGCCCCGGCAGGTGCGGCGGCCGCGGCCGAGGCCGCCGGCGCAGGCATCGACGCGTTGCGCAGCGGCATCGCCGGGGTCGGCCGCTTGACGCGCGTGGCCGGTTTGGCGAGCAGCGCCGCCGCGACCGCGCGCTGCGAAGCGTCGGAGGTGCCGCGGCCGGTGGGGATCGGGGTCGGGATGTCGTCGGCGAGGTCGTCGAGGTCGAGGCGGACCTCGGCGCCGAGCGAGCTCTCCATGTCGAGGTGCTTGTCCGTGACGTCGGGGACGTCATCGAGGACGACCGGCTCGCCGTTGCCGGGGTCGTCGCCGGGGCCCCAGGCGATCTCCATCGCCTCTTCCTCGTCGCTGCGCTTGGGGCGCGAGGGGCGCTCGGCCGGTGCGGTGCCCGCGGGCTGGATGTCGATCTCGGTCTTGGACGACGCGCGCGGCAGGCTCGCGCGGTGCGGATCGGTCGGGCCCTCGAGGCCGAACGCCCAGTCGATCCAGCCGGCGATGTCGCGCTCGGAGGTCCTCAGGTTGTACTGCTTGCCCAGCGCGAGCAGCTCTGCGCGCAGCTCGCTCGCGTGGAGGAACCGCTCGTCGGGGTCGCGCGCGAGGGCGCGCAGCACGATGGCGTCGAGCTCGGGCGGGCAGAGCTGGTTGAACGTCGACGGCGGCATGATGTCGCCGCGCTGGATCTTGCTGAGCGTCTGGTAGTCGTTCTTGGTCGCGAACAGCGGGCGCGCGGTGAGCAGCTCGTGGCAGATGATGCCGGCGGCGAACAGGTCGCTGCGCGCGTCGAGCTCCTTGCCGACGAGCGCCTCGGGCGCCATGTACGCGAGCTTGCCCTTCACGCGGCCGGTCTGGGTGCGCAGCTGCGCCGACTGCGCCTTGGCGATGCCGAAGTCGATGACCTTGACGTGGCCGGTGGTGGTGACGAGGACGTTGGACGGCGAGACGTCGCGGTGAACGAGGCCGAGCGGGTGCCCGTTCTCGTCCTGCCGGCCGTGCGCGTAGTCGAGCGCGTCGCACAGCTGCAGCAGCAGCCCGACGGTGACGTGGATCGGCGGCGGCCCGGACGTCTTGCGCGCGTGGCGCAGGATGCGGCGGATGTCGCGGCCGTCGATGTACTCCATCGAGATGAAGTACTGAGCGCCGACGCGGCCGCACTCGAAGATCTGGACGACGTTGACGTGGTTGAGCAGCGAGGCGAGCTTGGCCTCGCGCACGAACGACTTGATGAAGCTCGCGTCCGCGGCGAGGTGCGGCAGCAGGCGCTTCAGCGCGACGACGCGCTCGAAGCCTTCGATGCCGCGCTCGAGCGCGCGATGCACGGTCGCCATACCGCCCACCCCGAGCCGTTCATAGACGAGATACGGTCCAAACTGCTCTTCTGCGCCGGTCTCCGCGCGCATGGCCTCCGGAGAAAGCGTCGCACGCTCTCACACCAATCGCACCCCCAACGCGACATCGGAGCGACATCACCTGTGCAGCATTACCCTGCAGCATTACGCTTCATCGGGCGTCTTTACATCCAGGGTGAGGGCGTGGATGGGCCCCTTCATCTCGGCGGCGAGGGCACCCATGACGAGGCGGTGACGGGCGATCAATGGCTTTCCATCGAATGCTTTGGAAATCACCGTTGCGTGCCAGTGGTCCTCGGTCCCGGTCAGGTCGCGCAGCTGGACCTCGGCGTCTGGCAGGACCTCGCGGATGCGCGCGATGATCGCCTCGGGCTTCACGCGCGCACCGCGCCGAGCGCCTTGCCGACGCTGGCGAACGCCTCGACGGCGCGGTCGACGTCCTCGGTCGAGTGCGCCGCCGAGAGCTGGACCCGGATCCGCGCCTGGCCCTTGGGGACGACCGGGTACGAGAAGCCGATGACGTAGATGCCGTGGTCGAGCATCCGCTGCGCCATCTCGGCCGCGAGCCGCGCGTCGCCGAGCATGACCGGGACAATCGGATGGATGCCGGGGCGGATCTGGAGGCCGCTCTTGCTCATGCCTTCGCGGAACCGCAGGGTGTTCACCTCGAGCTTGTCGCGCAGCGCGGTCGACTCGCTGATCAGCGCGAGCGCCGCCAGCGAGCCGGCGACGATCGGCGGGGCCAGCGTGTTGGAGAACAGGTAGGGGCGCGAGCGATTGCGCAACAGGTCGACGATCTCGCGCTTTCCGGAGGTGTAGCCGCCCGAGGCGCCGCCGAGCGCCTTGCCGAGCGTGGAGGTGAACACGTCGACCCGGTCGAGGCAGCCGCGCAGCTCGGCCGATCCGCGACCGGTCTTGCCGACGAAGCCGGTGGCGTGGCTGTCGTCGACCATGACGAGCGCGCCGTGACGCTCGGCGAGGTTACAGATCTCGTCGATCCGCGCGATGTCGCCGTCCATCGAGAACACGCCGTCGGTGGCGACCATGCGCAGGCGCTTGCCCGCGGTCGCGACCAGCTTGGCCTCGAGATCGCCGAGGTCATCGTGCTCGAAGCGCAGCCGCTCGGCCTTGCACAGCCGGATGCCGTCGATGATCGATGCGTGGTTGAGCGCGTCGGAGATGACGGCGTCGTCGGGGCCGAGCAGGGTCTCGAACAGCCCGCCGTTGGCGTCGAAGCACGAGCCGTAGAGGATCGTGTCCTCGGTGCCGAGGAACTTCGAGATCGCCGCCTCGAGCTCCTTGTGGCGGTCCTGCGTGCCGCAGATGAACCGCACGCTCGACAGTCCGTAGCCGCGATCATCGAGCGCCGCGCGCGCGGCCGCGGTGACGGCCGGATGGCTCGACAGCCCGAGGTAATTGTTCGCGCAGAAGTTCACGACCTCGCGGCCTTCGGACAAGACGTGCGCGGCCTGCGGCGAGCTGATCGTGCGCTCGTGCTTCCACAGGCCGGCGGCGTCGATCTCGGCCAGCGTTTGCGCGAAGACGGATTTGGCGTGGGTGTACATGCGGCGCCTAGCCTACCGCCTCACCCACCAGGTGCTCACTCGGCGAACGCCTCGATCTCGTGGATCGAGTCGACCGTCTGCGAGGCTGGCTCTCCCGCGAACTTGCTGCGCAGGTCCAGGATCTTCTGAAC
>DATIPJ010000818.1:0-10510 GCA_035472155.1 Kofleriaceae bacterium | reverse complement strand
GGAACGGCGAAAAACTTGGACCCCCGGCGTGCACTGGTACGCTTTTATCCTACATGCAAGAGCGCCGCCTCGGCTTTCGCGTCCCGTTCGAGACCATGGTCACGTCGTACGTCCACGACCGCCCGGTGAAGGGCCTGGCCTCGACCCTGAGCGATTCCGGGCTCAGCGTCTCGGCGATCTCGATGCTGGCGCCACCGCCCGGGCTCGTCGTCGGCGTCGAGCTCGAGGTGCCCGGCGTCGACGATTCGATCTGGGCCGCCGCACGCGTCTGCTACCGCAAGGACGACCGCATGGCCTCGGGCCTGGGCATGCGGTTCGTGGCGATGGCCCGGAGCCACGCGCGCATGATCCGCGACTTCTGCATCGAGATGCGCCGCAAGAACCTGGGTTCCTTGCTCGCGCGCGTCCGCGGCTAGTCAGGAGACCGTATTGTATACGGTCTCCGTCGCCTCGATCGGCTCGCGAAGCGCTCGCCCGTACGGAAAAGACCGCTCGCATGCGCTCGCCTAGGGGCTAGGGCCTCGGCGCGCGCCTGCTCCCGGCGCACGCGGGCTCTGGGGTCCGATCGAAGGCCCTCGGTCGGTCTTTCGGGCGTGACCGGGGTCCCAAGGCTAAGATTACGCAGGATGTTGCGCCTTCGATTTGTCCTGGCGGTGGCCCTGGCTGCCCTGCCCGTCACCAGCTCGATCGCCAGCGCACAACCGGCAGGCGATTGGGGGGTCAAAAGAGACCCCTTCAACCAGACCGACATCGCGCGCTACAAGGCGATCCTGCGGTCCAACCCGCACGATGCGGCGGCGCTCGCCAAGCTGCTCGAGCTCTATCGCCGGTACCGGACGATCGACCTGCTCAAGGACGAGTACGCCAAGGCGCTCGACAAGAACGGCAACGACGTCGCGACCCTGGTCGTGATGGCGCGGCTGCAGCACACCACCGGCGACGACGCGCGCGCGCTCGAGCTGTTCCAGCGCGCGGTCGCGAGCAAGGACGACGACACCCAGACCTGGCTCCTGATCGGCGAGCTCCAGAAGGGCGCCAACAAGAGCAAGGAGGCGCGCGCGGCCTACGAGAAGGCGCTCGCCCACGCGGCGATCAAGGACATGAAGAAGAAGGCGCTGCGCGCGCTCGCCGACCTCGCCCTGGCGACCGGCGACAACGACGGCGCGAACGCGTACTTCAAGCAGTTCCTCGCGCTCGATCCGCAGAACGCACAGCTCTGGATCGAGCGCGGCGATGCGATGCTCGCCGCAGGCAAGCGCGACGTCGCGCTCGAGAGCTACACCGCGGCCGAGAAGCTGCTCGGCACCGACCCCGCGCGCCGCGTCGAGGTCGTTGCGCGGCGCGGCCAGGCGCTCGAGGGCATCGGCAAGGACGACGAGGCCGTCGTCGAGTACCGCCGCGCGATCAAGCTCGCGCCCAAGGGCTACTACCTCGAGGTCGAGCTCACCGGGCGCATCATCGACATCTACCGCCGCAAGCAGTCGCTCCCGGCGCTGCTCGCGCAGTGCGAGAAGGACTGGCCCGACGGCGCGCGCGGCCACTTCGAGTGGGACACCCTGGGCAAGCTCTACGAGGAGACCGGCGCGCAGGACAAGGCCATCGCGGCCCTCAAGCGCGCGGTGGCCAAGGCGCCGTGGGAGCTCGAGACCCAGCGCCGGCTGATCCAGCTGCTCGAGAACTCGGGGCGCGACGACGAGGCGCTCGCCGCTTACGAGGCAGTGGTGCGCGCCGCCCCCGGCGAGGCCCGGTTCCAGCTCGATCTCGCCGAGCGCTACTGGCGGCGCGGTCAGGAGAAGAAGGGGCTCGAGACCCTCGCGCGGCTCGAGACCCGGTTCCCGCAGGACGCCGGCGTGCTCTCGGCGATCGCGGACATGTACACCCGGTGGGGCAAGGAAGACCTCGCGATCGCCGAGTACGAGCGGCTCGCCAAGCTCGAGCCGGAGGACCCGGGGCACCTGGTCACCCTCGGCGAGCAGTACTGGACCAAGGGCGACAAGGCGCGCGCGCTGTCGACCTGGAAGCGGCTCGTCACCTCCGGCAAGGCGAGCGGGTTCGCCAAGCTCGGCGAGGTGATGGCCGAGCACAACCAGCCCGGCGAGGCCCGCGCCAACTTCGACAAGGCGGTCGGCCTCGACCCCAAGAACCCCGAGCTCTACAAGGCGCGCGCCGCGTTCCTCGAGGCGCAGAAGCAGTACTCCGATGCGCTCACCGACTGGGAAAAGGTGCTCGAGCTGATCGGCACCAAGATCACCGACCGGCTGGCCCGGCGCGATGCGCGCCGCCACTACGTCGCCGTGATCACCAAGATCGGCGGCGGCAAGGAGAACGCCAAGAAGAGCGAGTGGGACGGCAAGTTCAAGAACGGCGAGGTCGAGGCCGGCTATCTGCTCGTCGACTACTACGTGCGCCGGCCGCAGCGCGATCAACCGCTGCACGCGCTCGAGGACCTCCACAAGCGCGTACCCGACGACCAGGACCTCGTGCTCGACCTGGTCAAGGCGTACAAGGACGGCCGCAAGTTCCAGCAGGCCGTCGACACGCTCCAGGAGCTGCTCAAGATCGCGCCGTCGCGCGAGCGCGAGATCTATTCGATGATCTCGGCGATCAAGACCGAGGAGCGCAAGGACGGCGAGGCCGAGGAGTGGATGAAGAAGGCGCTCGCCAAGAGCCCCAATGACCCGGCGGCCTACGAGCACCTGGCCGAGAACTACGTCGCGATGCAGCGCTTCCCCGACGCGATCGCGGCCTACGAGAAGACCGTGCAGCTCGACGCCCACAACAGCAAGGCGCAGTTCGCGCTCGCCCAGCTCTACGTCCAGGGCGGCGAGCCGATGAAGGCCGCCGAGCTCCTGCGCAAGGTGCTGCGGACCTCGACCGAGGAGGAGACGATCGGCCGCGCCGGGCGGCAGGCGATCGACCTCGAGGAGATGACCGACACCCTCGGCGAGCTCGAGAAGGTGCTCTCGCCGCTGTCGTTCATGATGGCGCACAAGCCGATCTATCGCCGCGTGCTCGTCGAGCTCTACCTGCGCTACGTGCCGCGGCTGGTCGAGCACGAGAAGCACGGCAGCGACGAGGTCCGCAAGGGAGCGCGCGCCGAGCTGGTGCGGATCGGCGGCCACGGCCTGCAGCCGCTGCTCGAGGCGCTGCGCGACGAGAAGGAGACCAGCCAGCAGCGGGTCGCGGTCGCCGTGCTCGGCCACCTCGGCAACAAGGGCGCGGCCGCGCCGCTGGTCCACATGGCGCGGATCGAGCCCGCCAAGGACGTGCGGCGGCTCGGCACGCTGCAGGAGAGCCTGGACCGCGAGGTCCGGGTCGACGCCCTGGTCGCCGCCGGGCGGCTCGGCGATCCGTCGGTGCTCGCCGACGTGCTGCCGCTCATGGAGCACCAGGAGATCGCGATGCGCGAGGCGGCGACGTTCACGCTCGGCCGCTCGAGCGACAAGCGCGCGGTCGCCCCGCTGCTCAAGGCGGTCGACGACCGGCGGCCGTCGGTCCAGGCGCTGGCGTGCTTCGGGCTGGCCCAGATCGATGACCCGCGGATCGGCCCGGCGCTGATCCGCGCGCTGGCCGACGTCCGCAAGCACGACGGCGTGCGCGCAGCGTGCGGGTATGCGATCGGCGCGCACCGGATCACCGCCGCGGTCCCTGCCCTCCTCGACGCGATCGCCGACAACCGCGGCGAGGCCCAGCGGCTGGCGGCGTGGGCGCTCGGCCAGATCGGCGAGCCGCGCGCGCTCGGGCCGCTGATCCGCGCGTACTTCGCGCGCGCCGGGCGCTCCGACGACGAGCTGGTCTGGGCGATCGGCCGGACCAGCGGCGCGGGCCTGACCCCGGCCCCGCTCTCGGGCCTCGGCGAGTTCCCGCTGCGCGGCGGCAAGTACAACCTCGACGAGGCGATCGCGGTCGTCCCCGGGGCGCTGCCCAAGCCGGTCGCGAGCAGCAAGCTGGTGATCGACCACGCCGAGGACATCGCGAAGGGCCTGGCCGAGGCGCTCGCCGAGCACCGCGACGTGATCGTCGCTGTCCTCGAGGACCTCGACGGCGCGCCGGCCCAGCTCTCGCTCGGTGCGCTCGCGCCGACCACCGCCGGCGACCCCAAGGTCGAGGCTGCGCTCGCCACGATCGCGGCCGCGATCGAGCCCCGGCTCACCCAGCAGCTCGCGAGCGACGACCCCAAGGCCCGCGCGCTGGCGGTCTCTGTCCTCGCCAAGATCGACGGCGGCAAGGTCCGCGGCGCCGACGACGCGATCGCCAAGGCGCTCGCCGACTCGGCCGACCAGGTCCGCGGCGCGGCAATGAACGCGGTCGCGGTACTCGCCGCGCGGCGGGGCGGCGCACCACCGACCATGGTCGCCGCGGTGGTCCGCGCGCTCGCGGCGCCGGGCTGGCGAGATCGCCGGCTCGCGGCGCTGGCGCTCGGCAAGCTCGGCGAGAAGGGCGACCCCGGCGCGCTCGCCAAGGCGGCCGCCGACACCTCGAGCTTCGTGCGCGAGGCGGTCGCCCAGGCGCTCGCCAACACCGCCGCGATCGAGGCCCTGCTCGCGCTGTCGCGCGACGACGTTCCGCAGGTCCGCGCCGCCGCCGCGCGCTCGCTCGGCACCCTCAAGGACGACCGCGCCCACAAGCGACGCGGCGAGCTGGTCTCCGACCCCGACCCCGCCGTTCGGGCGGCTGCCGGCGGGAACTGACCCTCCTGCACCATCTGGCGGGGTCCCGTTCTTTGACGGGCTTCTCGCCAAGGGGGTAGAATTCCAACCTGATGGACGTCGGCCTCGTCTGCGACGCGTGCAGCGCGCTGACCCCGATCGGGGTGCCGCAATGTACGCGATGCGGAGCAGCGGTCGCACTCGATCCACGTCCGCCGAGGACAAAGCGCGCGAGTAACTCGGCGCCACCGGTGCAAGTGGTCAGTGCTGAGCCGAATCTCTGCAACAAGTGCGGCACGATGGTCACACCGGGGCAGCGGTTCTGTCCCCACTGTGGCAATCGCATCGTGATCGCGGTGAACTTCGAAGTCGAGACCCGCGTCGGGCCTCGGTCCTCCGGTGTGCACACGGCGGTTCGCGAGCCCAAGGACGCCAAGCCCGGGCGCAGCACGCTGTTCTTCGGCGGCGCCATGCAGGCCGCGCGCGCCAAGCTGACGCTGATCCGCGGCGACGGCGACGACGGCGTCTCGTTCACGCTCGCCGGCCAGGACCACCTCGCCGGGCGCGGCGACTGCCCGATCTCGTTTCCCGACGATCCGTTCCTGTCGCCGATCCACGCCAACTTCGTCTATGCGGACAACCAGCTCGTGGTGCGCGATCAGAGCTCGCTCAACGGGGTCTACGTGCGGATCTCGACCACGACCGAGCTGCCGCGCGGCGCGATGGTGCTGGTCGGCGAGCAGGTGCTGTCGGTCGATCCGGCGCTCCAGCCCGACGATCTGCCCGACGCCGAGGGCACGTATTACTCGGCGAGCATGGTCCGGCCCGCGACCCTCGAGATCCGCCAGAACCTGCGCGGCGGCGAGGTCGGCTGGGTCCATCGCGTCGAGGGCGACGTCGTCACTCTGGGCCGCGAGAACAACGATATCAATTTTCCCGATGACCCATTCATCTCGGGTCGACACGCAGAGCTGCGGATCGCGGGGGGCGTGCTATCGGTAACCGATCTTGGGTCACGCAACGGGACATTCGTGCGCGTCCACGACGAGCGTGTACTCAAGCACGGTGACTACGTGTTCTTGGGCCAGCAGCTACTCCGAGTGGAAATCGTCTGAGTCACCGAGCGGGAGCCATCAATGACCGTCTGCAATCGTTGCGGCAAAGAGAATCAAGACCACTACAAGTTCTGCCTAGGCTGCGGGGCCGAGCTTACCGCCGCACCCAAGCCGGGCGGCGACATGGCCATGATGAAGACGATGATGGCGGACTCGGGTCCGGCGCCGGGCATCGGAGGCCCGATCGGGCCGCTGCGCAGCCAGTCTCCGTCGCAGCCGATCGCGCCGCTGCAGCCGATGCCGCGCGGGAACGCGGGCGGCGGGATGCCCGGTGGGGGCATGCCCGGGATGCCCGGAATGCCGCCCTCGGGCCCGCTCGGGGGCCCCTCGATGCCGCCGATGCAGCCGCCGATGGGCCCGCCGCCGGGTGTCCCCGGTTTCTCGCCGGGCTTCGCACCGCCCGCCGCGGCCACTGCGATGCGGCGCTGTCCGTCGTGCGGTAGCGATGTTCCGCCGAGCTTCCGGTTCTGCGGCACCTGCGGGTTTCGCATGGACGAGGCCTCGGTCCCGGTGCAGACCCCGATCCCGCAGACCCCAGGCCTCGGGGCGCCGATGCAGCGCTCGCGGCTGTCGATGACGCTGATCCGCCCCGATGGCACCGAGGGCGGCACCCAGGATCTGCGTCCGGGCGAGAACCAGCTGGGCCGCAGCTTCGGTCCCGTATTCGAGAACGACGGTTACCTGTCGCCGGTGCACGCGCAGCTCGACATTCACGGCCCGATGGCGGTCATCCGCGATCTCGACAGCCTCAACGGCGTGTTCGTCAAGATGACCCAGGAGGAGGAGCTGACCTCGGGCCAGATCATCCGCATCGGCCAGGAGCTCCTGCGCTTCGAGCTGATCGCGGCGCCCGAGCCCACGGCCGACGGCACCGAGCTGATGGGCAGCCCGAACCCGGGCTACTGGGGCAAGCTGACGGTGATCATCGGCCGCGACATCACCGGGGCGGCGTTCCCGCTGCTCGGCGAGAGCAGCACGCTCGGCCGCGAGCGCGGCGACATCAACTTCCCCGACGATGGCTACGTGTCGGGCCTGCACGCGCGGGTGACGCTGCGCGACGGCCGCGTGTTCCTGGCCGACCTCGGCAGCTCCAACGGCACGTTCATCAAGGTCAACGGCGAGCGCAGCGTCGGCAACGAGTCCTTCGTGCTGCTCGGTCAGCAGCTGTTCCGGCTCAACTTGAGCTGAGCGGCTCGCTGATCGGTGATTCGGCCGAGCGGCTCCGCCGGGCCTACTTCTTGTCCTTGTTCTCTTTGCTGGTGTTGAGGTCGTCGATCGTCGGCGCCGCGTTGTTCTTCTCGACGAAGCGGAACGCGTTCGGGATCTTGAGCTGCCCGCCCGGATCGAACACGATCAGCACGTCGACCTGCTCGTTGGGCTTACCGCCGGGGGCGACCACGACGAGTGTGCTGTCGTTCTCGAACCCGGTGACCTCGGCGGGGCGGCCGCCGAAATAGACCTTCGCGGTGCGCGGGCCATCGGCGGTGAACCGGTTGCCCTTGATGCGGACCGTGGTGCGGCCCGCGGAGTCGCCCTTCTCCGGGTCGAGCCCGGTCACCATCAGCTTGGTGTTCTCGCTGCCGCACGCCGTGGCGGCGAGCCCGCCGGTCCCGACGAGCAAGGCCAGCGCGGCGCAAAGAGTGGTCGACGTCGGGAAGCTGGGCATGGCCATGGGGCGAAAATACCACGTCGACCTACCCGGCCCTGAATTTTGACGCGGGGGTCAGAGAAGGTCGCGGCGAGCCAGCGCGCGCCGCATCTTGGCGAGCGCCTGCTCCTGAAGCTGGCGGATGCGCTCGCGCGACAGGTTGTACTTGTCGCCGATCTCCTTGAGCGTCAGCTCCTGCTCGGTGCCCAGGCCGAAGCGCTGACGCAGGATGTCGGCCTCGATCGGCCGCAGCTCGCGCAACAGGTCGCGGACCTCGGAGGTCAGCGCCTCCCACTCGAGATCGCCGGTGGGAGAGACCTCCTCGCGGTCGGGGTCCTCGAGCACCTCGCCGAGCACGCGGCCCTCGTCGTCGCCGACCGGCTTGTCGATCGAGACCGATTGCTCGAGCAGCCAGCTGCGCATCTTCTCGACCTTGTCGAGCGGCATCTGGGTCGCGGTGGCGAGCTCTTCGGTCGTCGGCTGGCGTCCGAGCTGTCCGGTGAGCTGGCGGCGCGCCTTGGTCAGGCGGTGCTGCGCGTCGATCATGTGCACTGGCAAGCGGACCTCGCGGCCCTTGTCGGCGAGCGCGCGGCTGATCGCGTGGCGGATCCACCAGCTCGCGTAGGTCGAGAACCGGAAGCCTCGGCGATAGTCGTAGCGCTCGACCGCCTTCATCAGGCCGATGTTGCCCTCCTGGATCAGGTCGGCGAGCGCCATGCGGCCGTGGTTGAAGCGGCGCGCGATCGAGACCACGAGCCGCAGGTTCGCCTTGACGAACTCGTTGCGCGCGTCGGAGGCGGCGCGGTTCGCGGTGTTCACGCGGCGCAGCCAGTCCTTGCGCGCGCGCTCGCGGCCCAGCGCCCCGACCGTGGCGCCGCGCGACCCGATGCCGAGTGTGATGCGATCGATCGCGCCCAGCGCGGCGTCGATGAACAGGTGGTCGACGTCCTCGGCGCGCAGCTTGCGCGCGGCGCGGGCTGCGAGCTTTCCCCATGCGCGGTCGGCGACGGCGCGCTTGGTCGCGCCGGCGCGCAGCGTCCGCGCCTCGCTGGGCAGCGGCGCGAGCGGCTCGATCGCGGCGAGCACATGCTCGATCGCCGGCGCGTGGGCCAGCACGGCCTCCCAGAGCACGATCTCGAGCGCCTCGATCTCGCGCGCCGAGGTGAACTCCTGCTCGGGCTCCAGCACGTCGAGGGCCGCCATGTCGCGGAAATACATCGAGAGATATGTCGCGTTGTCGGGGCGCTTTCGCTCGACGGTCTCGGTCGCACCGTCGGTCGCAGCCTCGGTCGCACTGTCGGCCGCAGTGTCCTCGACCTCGGAATCCTCGTCGAGATCGGCCTCAGGATCGCGCTCGGTGTCGTCGCTGGTGCGCCGCGACGAGCGTTGCGCTGCCTTCGCTGACACGCGCGCAACTCGATTCTTGCGCGAGCTCGAACGACCCAGACCGTGCTGTCCGACCCTGCTGACGATGGCTGCCATGGAGACCTTTTGCGCTTTCTGTTCCACGCGCTGCACCCACGCGTACAACGTAGACGCGTGAGCCGCCCCGATGATTTATGCGCGTCGGCGGCTGGTGGGAGTACCCGCGAGCGCGCCTCGATATTCCACCCCAACGCACTCGAACGTGACGACTACACGAAGTACTTCGATTAGTTAGACCCGTACTACTGCGCGGTCTGATCCTTGCGCTCTGCTAGGACAATGATGTGGCGCGATTGGTTGCCGAAAAACCGACCGCGCGTGTGATAGGCGCCCGAGACTTCCAGCACACGCAGCCCCGCGCCATGCAACAGCTTGCCCACCTCGTGAAGCGAGTACGCCCTCACGGATATCAGCTGCTCGAGCTGGCGGCCGTCGTCGAAGACGACCGAGCGATTTACCTGGATCCGCGAGGTGAAGTAGTTGAGCTCCACCTCCTCGAGCACGACGCAGCCGTCGCCCTCCCACCACACCCGCGTCGGTAGGTCTGCGATCACATAGTCGCGATTGAGGATCTCGATCAGGAGCTTGCCGCCCGGCCGCAGCGCGCGGGCGATGTTGGCCACCGTCTTCTTGTTGGTCTCCTCGTCGAAGTATCCGAAGGTCGAGAACAGGCAGTACGCGCCGTCGAACTGGGCCTCGAAGTCGAGCTCGCGCATGTCGCCGCGAATGAAGTTGATGGTGAGGCCGCGGCGGTGGGCCTCCTCGCCGCCTCGCACCAGGAGCGGGGTCGAGAGGTCCAGCCCGACGACGTGGAACCCGCGCGCCGCGAGCTCCATCGCGTGGCGGCCGTAGCCGCAGCCGACGTCGAGCAGCTGCGCGCCCGCCGAGAGGTTCATCGCATCGATCACGAACTCGGCCTCGGCCTGCGTGGCCTGCGGGGTCAAGAACGGCAGCGTGCGCAGGTAATCCTCGTCGAACAGGTCGACGAACCACGCCTTGATGCGCGAGGGCCGGCCGTCCTGCATCGAGGGCGGCGCGCTCGGGCTCTGCGCTGCGGGCGCGGGGGCGACGGCCGCTGGCGGGGGCGGTGGTGGCACCGCGTGAGCCGCGGGCGGCGGCGGTGGCACGGCATGCGGCGGCGCGCTCGCGCTCGGCGTCGGGGGCGGGACCACGTGCAGCGCGGGCGGCGGCGGCGGAACGGTATTGCCGGCGGAGGGCGCGCCGGGCGCGGGCAGCGGCGTGCCGGTCGGCAGCGTGGCCGGCGGCGGAGGGGGCGCGCTGCCCGCGGCGACCGGTGGCTTGTCGCGCTTCCCGGGCGGCGGCGATGGCGGCGCCTTGTGCGCACCCGGCGGCGGAGGCGGCTGCGCGTGCTGCGGCTGCGGCATCATCGCCAGCGGCTGCGAGTCGCGCGGCTGCGCACTGATCGGCGGCGGATTCGACGGCGGATGGCTGTGGAGCGGCGGCGGGTTCGACGGCGGATGCCCGTGCCCCGGCGGCTGCGACGGCGTCCGGCTGCGCGGCTCGGGCGGCGCCGGCGCGACCGGTGGCTCGCTGAGCGCGCGCGACTCGATGCTGTCGACATCGACCTCGAAGTCGCCCGTGCTCTCGGCGCGGTCCTCGAACGCCATCAGGTCGATCTCGGGGACCGAGGCGGGCTCCGGCCGGCGCGCCTC
>DATIPJ010000817.1:0-15619 GCA_035472155.1 Kofleriaceae bacterium | reverse complement strand
GAGCTTGAACTCGACCGGCGTCGCGACCGCGACCGGCAACCTGAGCGCTTGAGCGGTGGTCAGTCGACTCATGCCATCATGCTCCTTGCAACTCGTGCCTGAAGTACTTCATCACGCACAGCAGCGGGTTCGGTGCGGCCTGCCCCAGACCGCAGATCGATGCGTCCATCATCGCCTGCGAGAGCTCCTTCAGCAGCGGCTCGTCCCACAGGGGCCGTTCCATGAGCGCCAATGCCTTGGCGGTGCCGACCCTGCACGGCGTGCACTGACCACACGATTCGTCGCGGAAGAACCGCAACACGTTGCGTGCCGCGTCGCTCGCGCGGTCGTGGTCCGAAAGAATGATGATCGCCGCCGAGCCGATGAAACAGCCGTACTGGTTCAGCGTGTCGAAGTCGAGCGGGACATTCCCCATCGATGCCGGCAGAATGCCGCCGGACGCTCCGCCCGGCAGATAGCCATAAAACGCGTGTCCATCCAGCATTCCGCCGCAATACTCGTCGATCAACTGCTGCGCCGTGATGCCGGCGGGCGCCAGGTGCATGCCCGGGTTCTTCACGCGGCCCGACACCGAGAACGAGCGCAGGCCCTTGCGGCCGTTGCGCCCGAAACCCGCGAACCACTCGGGCCCGCGCTCGAGGATGTCGCGCACCCAGTACAGCGTCTCCATGTTGTGCTCGAGCGTGGGGTGGCCGAACAGGCCGACCTGCGCGACGTAGGGCGGGCGCAGCCGCGGCATGCCGCGCTTGCCCTCGATCGACTCGATCATGGCCGACTCTTCGCCGCAGATATAGGCTCCCGCACCGCGGCGCAGCTCGATCGGCAGCAACGCGCAGGGCGGATCCGCCGTCAACCGCGCGAGCTCGTGCTCGAGGATCGCGCGGCAGCCGTGATACTCGTCGCGCAGGTACACGTAGCAACCGCTCGCCGTGACCGCCCATGCCCCGATCAGCATGCCCTCGAGGAAGCGGTGCGGATCGCGCTCGAGATACACCCGGTCCTTGAACGTGCCGGGCTCGCCTTCGTCGATGTTGACGGCGACCAGCTTGGGCTGCGGCTCGCCACGGACGATGCGCCACTTGCGGCCGCTCGGGAACCCCGCGCCCCCGAGCCCGCACAACCCGGAGTGCTCCATCTTCTGGATGATCGTTTCCGGGTCGTGCTTGCCGGCGAGGCACTCGGCGAGCAGGCGATAGCCGCCCGCCTGGCGATAGGCGTCGTAACCGACGTAGTCCGGACTCACATTGCGCTCGACGCCCGGCGATCGGCCCGCTCCGATCAGCGAATCGGGCGCGAAGTGCGCGCGGTCGCCGGCGGCGGGATGCTTGGCGTCGCCGCGCTTCACCAGCGCTTCGATCTGGATCAGATCGGCCGATGGCACCGGATGCTGGCCCACGGTCGCGGCGGGCGCCTGCTCGCAGCGGCCGATGCACGGTGCCGGGATGACGCGAACCCCGTCGCCGAGCAGCGCCGGGAGCCGCTCGAGCAGCTCCCGGGCACCGGCCAGCTCGCACGCGAGCGAGTCGCACACCCGCACCGTGAGCGCGGGCGGCGCCGGCTCTCCATCCTTCACGACGTCGAAGTGATGGTAGAAGGTCGCCACCTCGTACACCTCGGTCATGGGCAGCTTCATCTCGTGCGCGAGCGCCACAAGGTGACCGTCGGCGAGACAACCAAAGCGATCCTGGATCTTGTGGAGATGCTCGATCAGCAGATCGCGACGGCGAGGAGCGTCGGCGAGGAGCTCCTTGACCTCCTCGAGCGCGCGCGAACCCACCGACCGGCCCTTGGGGGTGGACCGCCGTTTTCCAATGCGGATCGGGCTATTCGGGAGCGGCCGGTCGGTCATCTCAGGCCTTGCTACCACGCCGCCGCATCACGCGCGGCGACCGGGTCGGGAACTACGGGGGAGCGCCAGAGTAACACGCAGCCAGCAGCGTGGGCCCGGTAACGCAATGCGCCACGCGGGACAGACCGTCCATCGTCGCCGCGATCCAGATGGTGCCACGCGGCGGTCGCGTGGGTGGACTACGGGCGGCGCGTGACCTGCGGCGCGGATGCCTTGAGGTCGATCTTGGTCAGGTTGTCGTCGGAGTTGCGGTCGATGCGCTTGTTGTACGGGTCGACGCCGGCGTAGGTCGGCAGCTTGTCGACGACAATGGTCACGACCTGCCGCCCGGTGTGGATCGGGCGATGCTCGAGGACGAGCACGGAGTCGGCGGTGAAGTCGGGCTTGCCGGGCTCGGCGGTGAACACGCCGACGTCGAACAGCTCGTCCAGCGGGGCCTCGGTCTCCTTGCCCTTGCCGTCGGCGTAGAGCTTGCGGGCCTCGATCTCGAGGGCGACCTCGTACTTGCCGTCGGCGCGCCGCGCGGCCGTGGCGCTGACCGCCCTGGCGTCGACGAGCGTGATCCTCTCGAACAGATCGGTGATCAGCGCGTCGTGCTGCGGGCCGGCGGCCGCGCGCAGGAGGCGCAGGAAGTCTCGCGTGTTGGGGTAGGGCGCCGGCTTGAAGGCGAACTCCTTGACGAGGGCGGCGAGCGCGCCGTTGACCGTGCGCTCCCCGAGGACCTCCTTGGCCCAGTACATGACCAGGGCGCCCTTCGAGTAGTGGATGTAGGGCTGCTCCTCGACGCGGGCGAGCGGCAGCTCCTCGACGACCTCGGTGCCCCGATTGCGCAGGTATCGGTCGAGCTCGTACTTGAGGAACTTGCGGATGTGCTCGCGGCCGTACATCTGCTCCATCACCAGGAGCGCGGAGTACTCGGCGAAGCTCTCGATCAGCATCGAGGCGCCTTGCTGGGCGCTGGACACGACCTGGTGGCCCCACCACTGGTGCGCGATCTCGTGCGCCGTGACGTAGGTGGTGACGTCGATCTTGTCGGCGCTCTCGAGGCGAAGCAGGAAGCCGATGGCCTCGCTGTACGGGATCGTGTTGGCGAACGACTGGGCGAAGGTCGCGTAGGACGGGAACTCGAGGATCCGCGCCTGGCGGAACTGGTACGGCGAGAACTGCTCGCTGAACAGCGCGAGCGAGGCCTTCATGGCCTTGATCATGCGCTCGACGTTGTAGTCGTGGCCCGGGTGGTAGTAGACCGCGAGGTCGACGCGATTCCAGCGGTCCTTGCGCACCTCGTAGCGCGCGGACTGGATCGAGAAGAAGTGGTTGATCGGCGCATCGGTCTTGAAGTGCGCCGTGCGGCGGCCGGCCGTGGTGGTGTCGCTCAGGGTGTAGCCCGGGGCGATCGGTGTCTGATCGGCGTCGGTGGTGACCGTGATGTCGGCGTCGACCCAGTCGCTGTCGGCGCGCAGCTCGTTGTGCGCGCGGCCCGATTCGTCCTCGAGCGGCGGCGGCCGCAGGTCGGGCGACAGGCCGTACTTGCGGCGCTTGGCGCGGTCCTTGAGGAGCCCGTTGCGCTCGACGCCGAACGACGGTGTGATCTCGCGATTCTCGAGGAACGTGCCATTGGCCACGATGCGCGTCAGCGGTGCGCTGTTGGGGAAGCCGCGCTCCTCGAGCGTGGTCGCGAAGCGCAGCTCGCGGGTCTCGCCCGGCTGCATCGCGGGCTCGAGCTTGTAGATCCGATAATGGTGATCGGGCCAGTCGTGATCGAGTGTGGCGCCGGCCAGCTCGAGGCGATCGAGCGCGAGCCGCTCGGCATAGGCGATGTGGAGCGTGGTCATCGGCGCGCTGGTCGGATTGTGGATGCGGTACGAGCCGGTGGTCACCGCGCGCGTCTCGCCCGGATAGAGCTGGACATCGAGGGTCACGGCGGTGATGCGCGGCTGCGGCACGGTCTCGTAGCGCAGGAAGAGCTTCTCGAACTCGGCCAGGCGCGCCTCGCGCCGCGGAGCCGTGCTGTAGGTATTGAGGATATTGGTGTTGTAGTAAATGAACGCGCCGCTCCCGAGCCAGACCAGCGCCGCGACCGCGAACACCCCGAGCGCACCGCCGCGAAACCGGGTGCGGAGGCGGCGCAGTCGCGGGCGCAGGGCGGTCGTGGTGCCGCGCCGCCACAGCGCATAGGCCACGACGATGAGGATCAGCGCGAAGGCAGACCAGTAGACCTCGAACCACGCCTGGCCGATCCAGAACCGGCCCATGCCGTTCATGTCCGAGAGCGGCACGTCGGGGGTCTCGGCGTAGCTGTAGAGATGGTGCTCGAGGCCGGCGGGCGTGAGCGCGACGACGGAGACCACGTAGGCGAGCATCACGCCCCAGCCGATGAACTTCTGCGGGACGAGCACCTGGACGAAGACCGACAGCGCGGCGATCTGGGTCACCGCGATGAACGTGGGCAGCGCGAACCACAGGACGTACGCGGCGAGGTCGACGTCGGTGAAGCCTTTGAGCAGCTGAACGCCCATGCCGGTGATCACCGCGACCAGCGTCGTGGCGCCGAGCACGAGCGACACCGCGACGACCTTGGGCACGAGGTGCGCCCAGTCCGGTGCCGCGGTGGCGTCGACGATCTCGTGCATGCGGCGCTCGCGGTCGCGCCACACCAGCTCGCCGGAATAGAACACGGCGATGATGATCGGCATGATGTTGAAGGTGCCCTCGAGCGTCTGCACCATCAACCGGGTCACCGGGTACGAGCCGGTGCCGTACCAGCGGCCCGCGTACCACAGCGAGCCGATCGAGTTGACCACGCCGATACCGAGCAGCACGAAGAACGCCGGGCTCTTGAACACGAAGGCCATGTCGAAGCGCGCCAGGCGCCACAGCTGGGCCCGCCGGGTGGCGGCATCGCTGCGCGGCGCCGGCAGCTGCCGGCTCGCCGGGCTCGCTTCGGTCGCCGGGCGCGCGGGCTCGGTCTCGGGGGCGGCGCGCGGCGCGCGTGTACGCTGCCCGAAGTGGAACCGGCGATACGCCAGCGCGAACAACCCCGCGGCGACCGCGGACCACAGGACGCGATTGGCGAGCAGGAGCCCCGACAGCGGCGGCAGCTGCGTATTGCGCTCCGCGGCCGTCCAGTATCTGGTTGCGATGTCGAGCGCAGAGACGCCGAAGGGGTCGCTCAGCGCGGCGATGGTATCGAGCTGCGGATCGCGCAGCAGGCCGCGCATCACGATGTAGAGCACGAGCGTGGCCACCGCGCCGACATAGGTCCACATGATCGATCGCGTCGCGGTCGCGAGCGCGAAATAGCCCGCCGACACGATCAGCATGGTCGGCAGCCCGAACGCGAACAGGGCATAGAGGTAGTGATCGATCCGGAACGGGCCGACCTTCTCGGGGTCGACCCACGGCATCGCCACACCGACGAGGATGCCGAGCAGCACGGCGGCGAGCACGCACAGCGCAGCGCCGCACGCGCCGAGGAAGCGGCCGAGCAGGTAGTCGAGCTTGGTGACCGATGTCGAGCGGATGATCGGTGCGAAGCCGGTCTCGTCGTCGCGAATCACGACATTGGCCACCATCGCCACGATGACGAAGATCGCGAACAGGCTCATGATGCCCTGCACCTGGAGCAGCGCATACGGGGCATTGAGATAGACATTCCCCCGACTGCCGATCTGGATCTGATCGCTGGTGGCCGCGCCGAACGCGAGCAGAAAGAACATCAGCGAGCCGACCCAGAAGACCGGGCTCCGGCGCTGATAGCGCCACTCGAAGCGAGCGATGTGCGCGAGCATGGCGGCTCCTTTCATGCTGCCCTGGCCGCGGCGCGCTGGCGGTGCAGCGTCGCGAAGTAGACGTCCTCCAGGTTGCTGGTCACCAGCTCGAAGCTCGGATCGGGCGCGGCATCGGAGAGCACGTGGATCTGCGTGCGGCCCGAGCGCAGCCGCGTGGCGATCAGCTCGTGCTTGGCGCGATACGCCGGCAGCTCGGCCTTGTCGATCGTGCGCGACCACACCTTGCCCGCGAGCGCCGAGATCAGCGCCGCCGGCGTATCGTTGGCGACGATCCGCCCGCCGATCAAGAGCGCGACCCGCGAGCACAGGTCGGTCACGTCCTCGACGATGTGGGTCGACAGGATCACCACCATGTTCTCGCCGACCTCGGCGAGCAGGTTGCTGAACCGGTTGCGCTCCTCGGGATCGAGCCCCGCCGTCGGCTCGTCGACGATGATCAGCCTGGGCCGGCCGATCAGCGCCTGCGCGATGCCGAACCGCTGGCGCATGCCGCCCGAGAACCCGGCGAGCGCCTTCTTGCGCACCTCCCACAGGTTGGCCTGCTGCAGCAGCGCCTCGACCGTTTCGCGCCGCTCGCCTCGCCCGGTCACGCCTTTCAAGACCGCGAGGTGATCGAGCATGTCGTAGGCCGAGACCCGTGGATACACTCCGAAATCCTGCGGCAGGTAGCCGAGCACCGCGCGCAGGCGCTCCGGCTCGGCCAGCACGTCGATGCCATCGAAGGCGATCGAGCCGGCGGTGGGGATCTGTAGCGTCGCCACACAGCGCATCAGGGTCGATTTGCCGGCGCCGTTGGGGCCGAGCAAGCCGAACATGCCGCGCGGAATCTCGAGCGTGACCTCGTCGAGCGCGCGCGTGCGGTTGTCGTAGCTGTGGGAGAGGCCGGCAATCGCGAGCATCAGGGCTCCTTGGGCGGTGGGCGGGCACAGTCGAGCAACCCGTGTGCCGCCGCGCTGATGGAACACCGCCCGAGACCCACACTGACCCTGGCTGCTGCGCCGTGCGACGGATTGGTCGCAGACTGCGTCGCCGGCCGAGGCGTGGCGGCGATGCTGATCACGCGCGCAGCTCGTCGGCGCGGCCGGAACACGGGACGCCATGGGGCGTCGCTGTCGCGTCGCAAGCCGGGTCGCAGGCAGTGGCGTGCGCGCCACGCTGAGGCGCTGGCGATGCGGTCGCGGGTGGTGCTACTGGCGCTGGAGCAGCAGCGAGCCGAGCGAGTAACCGGCGCCGAACGATGCCATCACGCCGTACGTCCCGACGGGCAGGTCCTCGTTGTGTCGCGAGAACGCGATCAGCGACCCGGCCGACGCCGTGTTGCCGAACTCGTCGAGGATGATCGGCGCTTCCTCGCGCGTGGCCTCGCGCCCGAGCACCCACTTGGCCACCGCCTGGTTCAGATTCTGGTTGGCCTGGTGGAGCCAGTAGCGGGCGACCTGCGCCGGCTCGAGGCTGTGCGCGGCGATGTGGTCGGCGATGAAGCGCGACGCCAGCGGCACGACATCCTTGAACACGCGCCGGCCGTTCTGGTGGAACAGCTTGTCGATGTTGTTCTCGGTGCTCGGATCGCAGCGGTCGAGGTAGCCGCGGTTGTTGCGGATGTTGTTCGACCACTTCGATGCCATGCGCGTCGACAGGATCTCCCACGAGCCCGGCTTGGCGCGCGCGGTTGGCTCGACGACCAGCGCGACCGAGGCGTCACCGAAGATGAAGTGGCTGTCGCGCTCGCGCCAGTTCATGTGGCCCGTGGTCAGCTCGGGCACGACGACGAGCGCGCACTCCGCCTGACCGAGCTGCACCGCCTGCGAGGCCAGCGTCGTCGCGCCGGTCGCCGCGGAGCAGCCGAGCAGCAGGTCGAAGCCGTAGCCGTGGGCGCCGAGCGCGTTTTGCACCTCGATCGCGATCTGCGGATACATGCGCTGGAGGTTCGAGCAGCCGAGCACGATCAGGTCGACATCCTCGGGGGCCCGCCCGGCGACGGCGAGCGCGGGCCGCGCGGCGTTGAGCGCATACTCGGCCTGGATGCTGAGCGCGTCCTCGGGGCGGTCGGGGATGTTCGGGCACATGCGCTCGGGATCGAGCAGGCCGGTCTTGTCCTCGACGTAACGCTTGATGATGCCCGAGGCCTTGACGACCCACTCCGGCGTGGACTCCTTGAGCGGCTCCATCTTGCCGGCGGCGATCGCCTCCGCGTTCTTGAGGTTCTCGCGGCGCACGAACTCGTTGAAGGCCGCGCATAGCTCCGGGTTCTCCAGGACGGTGTCCGGGTGCCACACCCCATGCCCGGTGATCGAAGTCTTGGTCGACATACGCACGGCCATGGCGGCACCTTACCGAGGTTTGCCCCGTCACGGAAATGCATCGCAGCGCCATGGCCGATTCGTGACAAGCCGTGTCGCGGGCAAACCCTAAGGCTTTTTACCGACTTCCGACTCAACCTCGGCCAGCGCGGTGCGCAGGAATGAGGAGTGCGGGTCGCTTGCAATGGCCATCTTGAGCTGCAGGACGGCCTGCGGCAGGTCGCCGCGCCGGAGAGACAGCTCGGCCTTGCGGTAGTGGATCAGCGCCTTCGAGCCCATCGCCTGCGCGGCGGGCAGGGGCCCTGTGACCGGCGGAGGCGGCGAGTCGTTGGTGACCGGGACCGCCTTGTTGGACGGTGGCGACGTCGGGATGACCTCGGTGATGGCGACGGCCGGGGACGAGCCGGGCTCGCGCACGGGCTTGATGCGCGCCGTCGAGAGCCGGCTGCCGCGCAGCTCCTGATAGGCGGCCGCTGCGCGCGCGTAGGCCGTGGTGACCAGCTCGAGCTCCTCGGCATTGAGCGTGGTGCGATGCAGATCGGGGTGCGCGAGGCGCGCGATCTTGTAGAACGCCGCCTGCGCCGCCTCGGGGCCCGCGTCGGCGGCGAGCTCGAGCACCTGATGCGCAGGGGCATCCTTGCGCGCGATGACGCGCTGAGACCACAAGAGAACGGTGGCGCGGACGCTCATGGCTTTTCGACCGGTGCTCCGATCACCTGGAGGTGCGCCTCCTGATGCTTGCCCGACTCCTGATCGCTCGCGCGCACGTGGAGGATGCCGTCGGCGTCGACCCGGAACTGGACCTCGATCTTGACGTCGCCGCGCGGCTTGGGGACCAGCCCGTCGAGCAGCAGCGTACCGAGCGCCTCGTTCTCGGTGTAGCGGCGCCCCTCGCCGCGGCAGCAGTCGATCTCGACGCGGGTCTGGTTGTCGCGCGAGGTCGTGAAGATGCGCGTGCGCTCGATCGGGATCGGCGCGTTCTTGTCGAGCAGGCGCTCGATGAAGCCGCCGGCCGTGTGGATGCCGAGCGTCGCCGGGTTGACGTCGAGCAGCACCGGCCGTTTCGCGGCCGCCTCGGGGAGCGCGACCGCGCCGCGCGCGAGCGGCGAGTGGCCGGTGGTGGCGACCGCGTCGCGCGCGCCCATGCCGGTGCCGCTCGACAGGTTGCCGCTGAGGCTGCCGGCCTGGATCGCGGCGCCCTGGGCGACGACCTCGTCGGGGTTGATCGCGATGTTGGGCTCGCGGTCGAAGATCTCCGCGAGCCGTCGGCGCACCATCGGGATACGCGTCGAGCCGCCGACGCACAGCACCTCGGCGACGCGGTGGTGATCGATGCCGGCGGCGGCCAGGACCTGGCGCGTGACGTCCATCGTGCGCGTGACGTAGCCGAGGATCATGTCCTCGAACTGGTCGCGGGTGAGCGAGAAGCCGAGCTTGCCGATGCGGCCGTCGGGCAGATCGAGCCCGTCGATCTCGCCCTCGGCGGCATCGTTGTCCGACAGGTGGATCTTGATCGCCTCGGCGCCCATCATCAGCTTCATCATGAGCGGCGCGTGCGGCCGCGGGTCGACGTCGAGCTGGCGATTGAGCTCGGCGGCGAGGTTCTCGGCGAGCGCGCGGTCGAGGTCGTCGCCGCCGAGGAAGAAGTCGCCCTCGGACGCGAGCACCTCGAAGACCTCGTCCTGGATGCGCAGCAGCGAGACGTCGAACGTGCCGCCGCCGAAGTCGAACACGGCGACGATCTGGTCGCGATCGTGGCCGAAGCCATACGCGAGCGCGGCGGCGGTCGGCTCGTTGATGAGGCGCATCACCTCGAGACCGGCGAGCCGGCCGGCCTCCTTGGTGGCCTGACGCTGCCCGTCGGTGAAGTTCGCCGGCACGGTGATCACCGCGTCCTTGATCGGCGTGCCGAGCTGGCGCTCGCCGGCGCGCTTGAGGTGCAGCAGCACGTGCGACGAGACCTCGGGCATCGTCATCCGGCGATCGCGCACGACGACGATCGGCTGCTGGTTGGGGCCCTCGACGACGCTGTAGCGCACGCCGGTGAGCGCGAGCTGGACGAGCGGCGCGCGCATGTTCTGGCCGATGAAGCGCTTCGCCGAGTGGATGACGTGATGCGGCTCGCTGAGCCGGTAGCGCTTGGCGTCCGAGCCGGCGACGACGCCGCCGATCGCGGGGAACGCCACCACCGACGGGTGGATGCGCTCGCCGCGCGCGCCGAGAATGAATTCGACTCCGGTCGGGGTCGCAATCGCGGCCACCGAGTTGGTCGTCCCTAGATCGATGCCGAGCGCAACTGACACCAGATCTAATTGTTACGCATAGATGGCTGCGGGTGTCGAGTCTTTAGCGGGTCGCTCTGGGCTAGTGTACGCGGCGGGTCTCGACCTTGGTCGACAGCAGCGTGCGACAGGCCTCCATGCAGCGCCGGCAGGCCGCGGCGCAGACATCGCAATGGGCGTGGGCTTCGGCGTGGCGCGCGCGCACTCGCTCGTGCACGCGTCGCAGACTGCCGCGCACAGCTGCAGCATCATGCTCACGACCGGCAGATCGGGCTCGAGCTGGCGGCTCAGGATGCGCGAGGCGGTGCTGCAAATGTCCGCGCAATCGAGCGTGAGGCGGATGGCTCGCCCGAGCGCTGGCGCATGGTCGGCGACGCAGGCATCGGCGCACGCCGTGCACACCTGCGCGCACTCGACACACGCGTGGATGCAAGCGCACAGCGGATCTGCAGCCGCAAAGGGTGGCTCGGGGCTGGTGCGAAGCATTCGCTCTACCGTGCGTTGCATGGCGTCCTCCTGTCTCCGGAGATGCATCGCACATGCCTCGGGCATCACTGCACGGGCGATGTGCCGCGGCGCTCGCAGCAGAAAATTTCGTCACCGCAAGATCTCGGGACTGTCAGCGCGACATCGCGTTGTCGTGATCACCTGTAGCTCGTGCGGCGAGTAGCTCGTGCGGATGCCGCGGATGTGATGCGCGCATCGGGTGCGACCGGCGCGAACATCGCGATGACGCGGTCGGGGCGGGCGATGCCCTCGCTGCGCAGGGCGGCGGTGGCGCGGGCGATGAGAGCGCGGCCGTCGTCGCCGGCGATGAGCTCCCCGAGCCGCCAGCGCGCGGCCTCGGCGACCAGCGCCATGTCGGCCGTATCGAAGCGGGCGGCGGCCGCGCGGTAGCCCGCGGCGGCGGTGTCGAGGTCGCCGTGCAAAACGGCGAGCTCGGCGCGCACGAGCCCGACCGCGGCGGTGGTGCCGGGCTCGTGGTCGTCGGCGACCTCCTCGCAGGCGCGCGCGATCGAGGCGACGAGGCGATCCGCGTCGGGCGCGCCGTCGGCGAGCGTGCCCAGCCAGCCGGCGACGCGCACGAACATCGTGAAGTTGCGGATCGCGCGCACGCGGAGCAGGAACGCGCGGCGCATCGCGGGCAGGCGTCGGTCCATCAGCTCGACGGCGCGGGCGGGCGCGCCGTTGTACAGCTCGACGAGCGCGCTGGCCTGCATGTGCTGCCAGTGCTGCATCGTGGTCTCGCGCTGCGTGAGGCCGGCTTCGGCGCGGGCGAGCTCGGCGCGCGCGGCGGCCTCGCGATCCTCCATGAGGCAGAGGTTGGGCTGCAGCACGGTGCGCAGCTGGGTCGCGGCGTAGAGGTCGCCGCGGCGGTCGGCTTCGTCGAGTGCGCGGCCCAGCCGGCGACCGAGCTCGGCGATCCGGCCCATGTGCCAGAGCGCGGTGAGCGACATGCGGTACACGGTCCCGATCTCCCACGCCACGCCGACGCAGTCGTCGCGGAACATGCGCTCGGCGACGTCGCACAGCGCGAGCGAGTCGCGCCATCGGCCGCGCAGGAACGCGATCGTGCCCTCGGCCATCGTCACGTAGGCGTCGGCGAGGCGATTGTCGACCTGCGCCGCCCACGAGCGGGCCTCGCGCAGCAGGGAATCGGCGCGCTCGGCAGACGGACCGGGCATCGCGGCGACGCTGGCCTCGAAGGCGACGCCGAGCGCGATGTGGCGCGGGTCGTTGGCGGCGAGCGCGAGCCGCAGGTGCCGCGTCTGGTACTCGGCGGTGCGCAGCGGCGAGACCATCGCGAGGCCGCACAGCGCCGACCACGTGCACGCGAGCTGGCGCTGCTGGTCTGCGCTGCCGGGGCCGCGGGCGGCGCCGCGCCAGCGCCGGAAGCGGAGCAGCATGCGCTGCTGGAGGAGCGACGCGATCGGCCAGCGCCGGCCCACCCCGGGCAGGCCGGCCTCGCGCAGCACGCCGTCGAGCACACCGACGCCGTCGTCGATGCGGCCCGAGCGCAGCAGCTGCTCGGCGGCGCGGCGGCGCAGCTCGAGCGCCTCGTCGCCGGTGACCAGCGCGGCGCCGGCGAGATACGCATCGGCGGCGGGCGCGCCGCGGCCGGCGTTGGTGAGTGCGTCGCCCAGCCGCGTGTGCAGCGAGACCTCGGCGGCCGGCCCGTGGCCGGCGAGTGCGAGCGTGCGCCGGTACAGCTCGGCGGCGCGATCGAAGGCGAGGCTGCGCGCGGCCTGGTCGGCGGCGCGCTCGGTCCAGCGCGCGGCCGTGCCCGGCTGCTCGGCGCCCTCGAGATGATATGCGAGCAGGTCCGGGCGATCGTCGCCGGCACCGCGCGCCTCGAGCGCCGCGGCGAGGCGCGTGTGGCCGTTGACGCGCACGTCGCGTGCGAGCCCCGCGGCGACGGTCTCGCGCACGCGGTCGTGATACGGCTCGACGGCATCGCCGCCGCTCGGACCGTGCGTGCGCACCAGGTTCGACGCGCGCAGCGCGGCCAGCGCGGCCCACCAGGCGGCGCCGCCGAGCGCCGCGGCGTCGCCGATGACCTCCTGCGGCAGCCCGCCCGCGATCGCGATCAGCGCGAGCACGCGCGCCTGGTCGGCCGGCAGCGCACGCACGCGCTCGGCGATCGCGTCGTCGAGTCGCGGCGCGGCCGCCGTCGCCCCGCGCCTCCAGTGCCGCGCAAGCTCGGCGATGTGCAGCGGATGCCCGGTGGCCTCGCGCGCGATCGCGCCCGCCGCGTCGTCGCCGGCCAGCCCGCGCGCGAGCGCCCGCGCATCGGCGGGATCGAGCCCACCGACGTCGACCTGCGCGCCCGCGGCAAGCCAGGCCGCGTCGGGGTCGAGCTCGCCCTCGCGCGCGGCGGCGAGCACCAGCACGCGCATCGCCGACGCGGTGGCCACGTGCTCGATCAGCGCGAGCCCATCGCGGTCGGCCCACTGCAGGTCGTCGATCATCAGCACCACCGGCGCGAGCTCGGCGAGCCGGCCGATCAGCGCCGCGAACGCATCGAACACGCGCGCGCGCCGCTGCTGCGGATCGCGGATCGCCGGCGCCGTGCGCGACGCGCGCGCCAGCTCGCCGACCTCGATCAGCGACGGAAACACCGCCGGCAAGAGGCCGACATCGGCGACGTCGGCGGCGGCGGCCCGGGCGCTCCGGTCCTCGCGCAGGCGCGCCGCCAGCGCGGCCGCGATCCCGTGCACGGCCTTGTAGGGCATCGCGACGCGCTCGTGGCAGCGGCCGACCGCGACCAGCGCGCCGCCCGCCCGGAGCTCGTCGGTGAATCGCGCCAGCAGCGCCGACTTTCCAACCCCCGATGGCCCGCGGATCAGCACCGTCGCCACGCCGGCGCGCCCCGCGGCGGCCGCCGCGCGCAGCGCCGCCAGCTCGCGCTCGCGCCCGACGAACGGCATCACCGGCGCGATGGCCGGGACCGGCGCCGCCACGCCCAGGCGCTCGGCGACCTCGGCCTCCGACGGGCGCCGCGCGGGATCCGGCTCGAGCAGCCGCGCCGCCAGCGCCACCAGGTCCGCCGGCCCGTCGATCGGCGGCGCGCCTCGCCGCTTGCGCGCGGCGATCATTGCATCGGGCCCGACAAACGGTAGCCGCCCGGCCAGCGCCGCCCATAGCATCACGCCCACCGCGTACCAGTCGGCGGCCGGCCCGACCGGCGCGCGGTCGTGCTGCTCGGGCGCCATGTACGGCAGCGTCCCCGAGCGGCAGCTGTCGCGCCCGGCCTCGCTCGCCAGCCCGAAGTCGAGCAGCACCACGCGCTCGCCGGCGCACAGCACGTTCGACGGCTTCACGTCGCGATGCACCTTGCCGGCCGCGTGCAGGAACCCGAGGCCGGCCGCGAGCTGCGCGATCGCGCCGCGCAGCCGCGCCTCGTCGAGCGCGCCGCCCGGCCGCACGTGCCCCAGAAAATCGACGCCGTCGACCAGCTCCATCGAGAAGAACCAGCGGCCATCGTCATCGAACAGCTCGCCGAGCGAGACCAGGCTCGGGTGCGCGAGGTCGTGGAGCACCAGGAACTCGTCGCGCAGCCGGTGCAGCGCATCCAGCGTCGGCGCACGCAGCGTCTTGATCGCCACCGCGCAGCCGCGGTGATGATCGCGCGCCGCATACACGACCCCCATGCCGCCGCTGCCCAGCGTCCGCTCGATCTCGAACCGCGCTCCCGACAGCCGCGCACCCGCGCGCAGCGGCGCCATCCCCGCCGCCGGCGCTCCGTCGGTGACGCGCGCAGCCTCGCGCAGGAACGAGTCATAGCGGCCAATGCTCGCGAGGTCGCCGTCGGCAGGTCCCATGGATTCCTTCTTTACGCCGCCCGGGCCGCGATCTTCTGTGCTTTCATCAGGCGTGGCCGACGAGGTCCCAACCGACGAACAAGAGCTGCGCCGGGCCTGGGACGCCAGCGATTTCCATGCCGTGGCCAAGCTGGCTCTCGAGCGCTACGGCCCCGAGATCCTCGGGGTCCTGGTTGCACATCTCCGTTCAACGTCCGACGCAGGCGAAGTGTTCTCGCTGTTCGCCGAGGATCTGTGGCGCGGCCTACGCGGCTTTCAGTGGCGTTGCAGCCTCCGTGCCTGGGCACACCGCATCGCCCGCAACGCTGCCGTTCGCTGGGCCACCGCGGGAGATCGCCGCCCCGACCGCAACCTCCCGATCGATTCCACCGGCGTCCTCGAGCTCGCCGAGCAGGTTCGCTCGTCGACGCTCGTCTACATGCGCAGCGACGTCAAATCCGAGGTCCGCCGCCTGCGCGAGGAGCTCCCCGAGATCGATCAGATGCTCCTCATCCTGCGCATCGACAAGGCCATGGAGTGGCCCGAGGTCGCCGCCGCCCTCGCCGACGAGGATCTCGCCGCCGACGACCTCAAGCGCGAGGCCGCCCGCCTGCGCAAGCGCTTCCAGCTCGCGACCGACAAGCTGCGCGAGATGGCCCGCACCCGCGGCCTCCTCGACCGCTGACGTTCGCGCCCGCCTACGTCGGGTTCTGGCCGGTGAGGTGACGGGAGATGATGCGGCGCTGGATCTGCCCCGTGCCCTCGAAGATGTCGTAGATCTTGGCGTCGCGGTACCACTTCTCGACGGGATGGCCGGGCTCGAGGGCCTCTTCGCCGAGCAGGACCATCGCGCGGTTGGTCACGTACTGGACCGTGCGCGCGCTGTGCGCCTTGGCGGCCGAGGCGGCCGCGACGTTGTCGAGGCCGTGGTCGGCCATCCAGGCGGCGCGGTGGACCATGAGGCGCGAGGCGGCGATCTCCATGTGCATCTCGGCCAGCTCGAACATGATGTGTTGGTGGTGCGCCATCGGCGTGCCATGGACGGTGCTGCCGCGCACGCGATCGAGCAGGTACTCGTAGGCGGCGCGGGCGATGC
>DATIPJ010000816.1:0-2155 GCA_035472155.1 Kofleriaceae bacterium | reverse complement strand
ACGCGTGGATCGGCAGGAGCTCGAGCGCGGTGACGCCGAGGCTCTTGAAGTGGGCGAGGACCGCCGGGTGGGCGAGCCCGGCGTAGGTCCCGCGCAGGTGCTCGGGGACCTCGGGGTGGCGCATGGTCAGGCCCTTGACGTGGGCCTCGTAGATCACGGTCTCGTTCCACGGGGTCTCGAGGCGGCGGTCGTTGCCCCAGTCGAAGTAGGGCTGGACGACGACCGAGCGGAAGGTGTGCGGCGCGCTGTCCTCGGTCGATGGCCCGCCGTTGCCGTCGTCGCCGCGCAGCGCCGGCCCCCAGTGCAGGCCCTCGGAGATCGCGCGGGCGTAGGGGTCGACCAGCAGCTTGGCCGGGTTGCAGCGCTGGCCGCGTGCGAGGTCCCAGGGCCCGTGCACGCGGAAGCCGTAGCGCATGCCCGGGCCGACCAGCGGCAGGTACGCGTGCCAGATCTGGCCGATGCCGCGGTAGAGCTCGATCCGGGTCTCGTCGGGATCGAACAGGCAGAGCTCGACCCGCTCGGCCACGCCGCTGTAGACGGCGAAGTTGGTGCCGTAGCCATCGAACTGCGCGCCGAGCGGGAACGGCTGGCCCGGCCATACCGCGGCGCGCTTGCGTGCCTCGACCAGCGTCGGTGCGCCCTTCGCGGTCGGCTCAGCGGTCACGGCGCGAACACCCGGTCACTGTTGTCCAACCGTCCCTCGCTCCGTGCGTTGTCCAGCGCCACCAGCGCGCGGGTGCGGCGCAGCGCGAGCACGGTCTCGATCCGCTCGGGCCGCCCCCAGTCGCTCCACTCCACGCCCTCGAGGGTAGTCGCCGCCAGCCGCTCGGGCGCGCGCTCGAGGATGTCGCGCGAGAAGCTGACCGGCGCGACGGTGCGATAGATGTACTCGATCGCTTCGGCCTCTTCCTCGGTGCCGATCAGCGGCACCAGCGAGTCCAGGATGTCGAGCAGCTGGGGCTCGGCGGCCCGGCCGAGCGCCCAGAGGGCGTCGATCGTCCCGCAGGTGACCATCGTGTTCCACAGCCCGCCGCCTGCGATGATCTCACTGGCGCGCAAGACCGAGGGCTTCTCGACGAAGCCGACCAGCCGGCGGACGCGCGGGATATGGGACAGCCGAGTGCCGAGCGAGAGGTATCCGAGCTCGGGGTCGGGCTCGGTGGGCCTGGCGCCGACGACGACCACGGTATCGCGCAGCCGGCCGGCGACCTGCTGCGCCGCCCGAACCTGCTCGATGTATCTGTGCGCCGGCGCCACGTAGTGGTCGGTCGGCGTGATGGTGACCAGCGCGTGGGGGTTCCAGCGCTTGATCATCGCGAGGGCGACGTACAGCGCCACGCCGGTGTCGCGCGAGCTGGGCTGGCAGAACACATGGTCGCTGCGGCCGGCGAGCTGCGGGCGAGCGATGGGGCCGTGGGTCGTCCCGATGATGGTCAGCGTGCGCGACGCCGGGGTGACCGTGTTGAGCCGCTCGAGGGTGTGCTCGAGCATCGAGCGCGTGCCGAGCAGGCGGCAATATTGTTTCGGAGTGCGCTGCCCGAAGCGTCTCTCGACGTACTCGGCCAGGCGAACGCCGTCCCCACCGGCGAGGGCCAAGGTCCAGTCGATGTGGTGCGAGTCGTTCTCGACCGGCTCGCGCGCAGACGTACGCATCTCGCCCTTGAGCATCCCGGCGCTGCAGTGCGATCTCCGTGCCGACGCGCACGTCACTGATCGGGAACACTCGACATGACCGTCCGCCCACTTAGCGTTACCGGAGGTACACAATCCGGCCCGGGAGCGAGCGGACGTTGCTCACTGTCGCGCCGGCGCGCGCGAGTGCGTCGAGCCGAGTTTTTCGGTGGCGCGCGGCCTCATCGGACTCGCGGGCCGACTACTCGCGGCCGGGGTTCGCGAGGCCGAGCCGGTGCAGCATCTTGTGGATCGACATGCGGTCGATGCCGGCGGCGCGCGCCGCTGCGGAGATGTTGCCGTCGTGCTGCGCGAGCAGGCGCGAGATGTAGCGCTTCTCGAACTCGCTGATCACGTTCTGCTTGGCGAGCTTGAACGGGATGCCGACGTCGACCGGCACGGTCATCGCCGCCTCGGAGCTGGTGGCGGTGTGCGACGGGGTGGCCGTGATCGACGGCTCGGAGCGGGCGGCCGACATCGGCGT
>DATIPJ010000815.1:0-9252 GCA_035472155.1 Kofleriaceae bacterium | reverse complement strand
TGGCCAGGGATGGCGAGCGGCGGTCGCCGGTGATCGCGTCGATCGCGAGGATGAGCTGGTCGGCGCTGTGGACGCGGTGGCCGGGGGCCTTGGTGAGCAGGTGCTGGAGGAGCTTCTCGACCGGAGGCGGGGCCTTGATGCGCAAGTCCGCGAGGGTCGGTGGCGGGACGTGGATGTGGGCGGCGATGATGTCGCCGCTGCCTTCGCCGCGGAACGGCGGGTGGCCCGCGCAGAGCTCGAAGAGAACGCAGCCCAGGGCGTAGAGGTCGGCGCGGTGGTCGATCGGAACGCCGCGGCACTGCTCGGGGGCCATGTAGGTCGGCGTTCCCATCACGGCGCCCGTGCGCGTGACGTGGGCCCCGGGAGAGGTCTCGCCCGCGAGCTTGGCGATGCCGAAGTCGAGGAGCTTGATGCGCTCGCCGCCCGGGACCTCGGGGTCGGGGGAGAGGAAGACGTTGTCGGGCTTGAGGTCGCGGTGGACGATGCCCTTGGCGTGCGCAGCGCCCAGCGCGCCCGCGATCTGCCGCCCGATGGTGAGCGCGGCCTGCCAGGGCAGCACGCCGCGTTGCAGACGGCGCGCGAGGGTCTCGCCCTCGAGCTTCTCCATCACGATGTAGGCGGCGCCGTCCGGCGTCCAACCGAAGTCGTAGATCTCGACGATGCCCGGGTGGCGGATCGCGGTGGCCGCGCGCGCCTCGTTGAAGAAGCGCATCACGATGTCCTGCTGCTTCGAGAGGTCCGGGAGCAGGACCTTGATGGCGGCCGGGCGCCCGAGCAGGGTGTGCTCGGCGGCGTAGACCGCACCCATGCCGCCTTGGCCGATGACACCAGTCACTCGATACTGGCCGATGGTCACCGCCTCCATGTCCGCGGGCGGATATTACCGCAGCGCTCGCGAGCTACGAAGCGGCGCGCGCGAGCATCAGCGAAACGATCGCGCCGTAGGCCTCGGTCCACGCCGCGTTGAGCTCGGCGTTCCACGCAGGGCCTGCGGTCTCGGCGAGGGCGGTCAGAAGGCACGCACCAACCCAGTCGTACATTTCGCGCGTGACGCCGTAACTGAGATGCTTCTCGCCGAGCGCTCCGAGCGTGTTGGTCAGCCACGGTGCATCCTCGAGGTGGTCCATCACCGCGACGAGCGCGCCGGTCAGCATCTCGGCTTGCTTGGCGCGATTGCCCACCGGGAACAGGGGCTGCGTCTGCGGATAGCGCTCGAACAGGATCTCGTAGAACCGCGTTGTGATCTTGGGATTGGTAGTGGCCACCAGGTCGAAGCTGTCGCGTAACAAGCGAACATTGAGTGCCATCTTGACCTCCGCGAGGACCATCGCCTACACAGCGGCGCTTTTCCTAGCGCTCGACGGAGGATCGCACTGACAATCGGCCCGTCGGAGGGCGCGCTGCTGCCAGGAGCGCAGGTGCGCAATCGTCGACGGTGCGGCGGGGTGCGAGCGCTGGACGCGGGCGGCCCGCCGCGACGCCGGCGGTATCGCCCGGACTCGCGGGACTCAATAGATGGCCTCCGTGGGCGAGCCGTTACATCGGCCGTGGCGTCGAGCACATGACGCTCTGCAAATCACGGTAGCTTCTCTGCATGGCCGATACCGACGTTATCCAGATACTCAATGCCGCTCGCGGCGGCTTCGAGCTTGCACTCGGGATGACCTTCACGCGGGCCTCCGCCGACGAGGTCGAGCTCGAGGTCCCGGTGCGGCCCGAGCTCCTGCAGCCGTACGGCCTGGTCCACGGCGGCGTGTACTCGTCGATCATCGAGAGCGCGGCCAGCGTGGGCGCGGCGCTGTTCGCGATGCGGAACGGGCAGACGACGGTCGGGCTCGAGAACACGACGTCGTTCGTGCGCGCCGTGCGCAGCGGCAAGCTGACTGCCGTCGCGAAGCCCCTACATCGCGGCCGCCAGACGCAGGTGTGGGAGGTCGAGGTGCGCAACGACGAGGGCAAGCTGGCCGCGACCGGGCGTGTCCGCATGCTCTGCCTCGAGCCCGGCGCCGCGGTTGCCGGGGAAACGGTGGGTCTCAAGACGCGCTGAATCACTGGACGATCCCGCCATATCCACTATCTTGTCACTGCGTCCGCCTTGACGGAGTGTCCGCTATAACGGATACTCCGTCACATGACTCGCTCTTCGACGATGTTGCTGCTCGCGCTGGCAGCGGCGTGCTCGCGAGACGATAGCTCGGCGACTGGCCCCGAGGGCAAGGAGGCCAGGGAGGTCAAGCTGCTCAACGTCTCGTACGACCCCACGCGCGAGCTGTACACGGCGGTGAACACCGCGTTCGCGAAGCAGTGGGAGGCGAAGACCGGGCAGAAGGTGACGATCGAGCAATCGCACGGCGGCTCGGGCAAGCAGGCGCGCGCGGTGATCGACGGGCTCGAGGCCGATGTGGTGACGCTCGGGCTGGCGTACGACATCGACGCGATCGCCAAGGCGGGGCTCATCAAGCCCGACTGGGCGACCCGGCTCGGGAACCACGCGGCGCCGTTCACGTCGACGATCGTGTTCCTGGTCCGCAAGGGCAACCCCAAGGGGATCAAGGACTGGGATGACCTGGTGAAGCCGGGGATCAGCGTGATCACGCCGAGCCCGAAGTCGTCGGGCGGCGCGCGCTGGAACTACCTCGCGGCCTGGGGGTTTGCGGTCAAGCATGGAGCCGACGATGCGAAGGCCCGCCAGTTCGTGGGCCAGCTGTACAAGAACGTCCCGGTGCTCGACTCGGGCGCGCGCGGCTCGACGACGACGTTCGTCGAGCGCGGCATCGGCGACGTGCTCTTGACGTGGGAGAACGAGGCGCAGCTCGCGGTCGAGAAGATCGGCAAGAGCAAGGTCGAGATCGTGGTGCCGTCGATCTCGATCCAGGCCGAGCCGCCGGTCGCCGTCGTCGACGCGAACGTCGACCACCGCGGGACGCGCGAGGTCGCGACGGCGTACCTCGAGTTCCTGTACTCGCCCGAGGGCCAGAAGATCGGCGCAGAGAACCACTACCGCCCGCTCGAGGCGAAGGCCGCGGCCGCCGGCGCGTTCCCCCAGCTCGGGCTGTTCACCATCGACGAGCTGTTCGGCGGCTGGGCCAAGGCGCAGCCGACGCACTTCGACGACGGCGGCGTGTTCGACAAGCTCACCGCGAAGTAGCGAGCGAAGTAGCGATGCTGCGCCGCTCTGCGCTCCCCGGCTTCGGTCTGACGATGGGCTACACGCTCGTGTACCTGTCGCTGATCGTGCTGATCCCGCTCGCGACGCTGGTGGTGAAGACCGCCGAGCTATCGCCCGGGGAGCTGTGGGCGCTCGCGACCAGCCCGCGCGCGATGGCGTCGTACCGGGTGACGTTCGGCTCGTCGTTCATCGCGGCGCTGGTCAACGTCGTGTTCGGCACCGTCGTGGCGTGGGCGCTCGTGCGCTACGAGTTCCCCGGCCGCCGGGTCCTCGACGCGATCGTCGACATCCCGTTCGCGCTGCCGACCGCCGTGTCGGGGCTCGCGCTCACCGCCGTGCTCGCGCCGAACGGCTGGATCGGGCGGCTCCTCCAGCCGCTGGGCATCCAGGCGGTGTTCACGCCGCTCGGCATCACGCTGGCGCTGATCTTCATCGGGCTGCCGTTCGTGGTGCGCACGGTGCAGCCCGTGCTCGAGGAGCTGGAGCCTGAGGTCGAGGAGGTCGCTGCGGTCCTCGGCGCGACGCGCCGCCAGACGGTGCTGCGCGTGGTGGTCCCGGCGGTGACGCCGGCGCTGCTGACCGGGTTCGCACTGGCGTTCGCGCGCGCGATCGGCGAGTACGGCTCGGTCGTCTTCATCTCGGGCAACAAGCAGCTCGAGACCGAGATCACGCCGCTGCTCATCATGACCCGGCTCGAGCAGTTCGATTATGCCGGCGCAACCGCGCTCGGGCTCGTGATGCTCCTCGTGTCGTTCGTGATGCTGCTCGCGATCAACGGGCTCGGCGCATGGGCGCGCCGGCGCGCGGGGGGCGCATGATCGTCTGGCCGGTCGCAGCCACCACCGAGCCGGCGTGGATCCGGCGGCTGATCATCGGCATCGCGATCGGCTTCATCGGGCTGTTCGTGCTGGTCCCCCTCGCGGCGGTGTTCGGCGAGGCGTTTCGCAACGGCGTCGCCGCGTTCGGGCACGCGATCGCTGATCCGATGGCGCTCGCCGCGGTCAAGCTGACGTTCTTCGCCGCCGGCATCGCCGTTCCGCTCAACGTGGTGTTCGGCATCGCCGCCGCGTGGGCGATCACGCGCTTCCGCTTCCCGGGGCGCTCGCTGCTGCTGACGCTGATCGACCTGCCGCTCGCGGTGTCACCGGTGATCGCCGGCATGGTGTTCGTGCTGTTGTTCGGCAAGCAGGGCCTGATCGGCCCGTGGTTGACCGCGCACGGCGTCAAGGTCATCTTCGCGCTGCCCGGCATCGTGCTGGCGACGACGTTCGTCACGTTCCCGTTCGTGGCGCGCGAGCTGATCCCGCTCATGGAGGCGCAGGGCTCCGAGGAGGAGGAGGCCGCGATCGTGCTCGGTGCGAGCGGCTGGCAGATGTTCCGGCGCGTCACGCTGCCCAAGATCAAGTGGGGCCTCCTGTACGGCGTGGTGCTGTGCACGGCGCGCGCGATGGGCGAGTTCGGCGCGGTGTCGGTCGTGTCCGGCCACATCCGCGGGCGCACCAACACGCTGCCGCTGCACGTCGAGATCCTGTACAATGAATACGAGTACCAGGCCGCGTTCGCCGTGGCCTCGCTGCTCGTCGTGCTCGCACTCGCGAGCCTGGTGGCGCGCCGCGTGATCGCGCGCCGCGTGGAGGCGTCATGATCGAAGTCCGCGGACTGACCAAGCGATTCGGAACGTTCTATGCGCTCGACGATGTCTCGCTCGAGGTGCCCGGCGGCGGCCTGGTCGCCCTGCTCGGCCCGTCGGGCTCGGGCAAGACGACGCTTCTGCGCATCCTCGCCGGGCTTGAGCGGCCCGACCGCGGCAGCGCGCTGCTCGACGGCGTGGACCTGGCGGCGCAGTCGGCGCGCCAGCGAAACGTGGGCCTGGTGTTCCAGCACTACGCGCTGTTTCGCCACCTGAATGTCTACGAGAACATCGCATTCGCGCTCCGCGTGCGAAAGCAACCGCAGTCCGAGGTCGATGCGCGGGTGCGCGAGCTGCTGTCGCTGATCCAGCTCGAGAGCCTCGAGCATCGCCTCCCATCGCAGCTATCGGGCGGCCAGCGCCAGCGCGTCGCCCTCGCCCGCGCCCTCGCCGCGCGGCCGCGCGTGCTGCTGCTCGACGAGCCGTTCGGCGCGCTCGACGCTCAGGTCCGCGCCGAGCTGCGTGGCTGGCTACGCCGGCTGCACGACGAGATCCACCTGACGACGGTGTTCGTGACCCACGATCAGGACGAGGCGTTCGAGGTCGCCGACCGCGTCGTCGTGATGAACCGCGGCCGCATCGAGCAGGTCGGCGCGCCGGCCGACGTGTTCGAGCAGCCGGCCAACGACTTCGTGATGCGCTTCCTGGGGCACGTCAACGTGCTCGACGCCGAGCTGTCCGGTGATTTTGCGCGGATCGGCGACATCGTGGTCGCGCTGGGCCCGAGCGTCGGGTCGAGCGCTGGCGCACACAGCGACACCCGTGGCCGGGTCTACGTTCGCCCACACGAGCTCGACATCGCCCGGGCGCCTGCCAAAGGCGCGCTCGCCGCCCGCGTGCTCCGGGTGACACCGCTCTCGGGCGGGCTCAAGATCGAGCTATCGGTCGATGGGCTCCCCTCGCGGATGCGGGCCGACCTCGACTGGGAGCGCGGGACGGCCCTCGCCCTCCAGAGCGGCGAGGACGTGTTCCTGTCGCTGCGCCGCGCCCGCGTGTTTGCCTGATCTGGACCGACAACCGGGCCGCGAGGACGATCTATCGGGCCCCGGTCGCCGGGGGCTGTGTTACATCCATGGGGTTTTCGCGCGGCGGACGCTGTGAGCCGCCGCTCCCCAAGGAGTAGCCATGCTTCGAACGTCCCTGCCGCTCGCGCTCGCTGCCGCCCTCGCCGCTGGATGCGGCGACAACCAGGCGGCGCCGGCGTTCCCCACCAACGACTGCAGCCAGGTGACGTCCGGCAGCTGCGTCGAGATCACCGGCGGCGACAGCGCCACGCTGCAGACGCAGACCAACTCGATCGGCGCCAACACGACGATCATCCTCGGAGTCGGCACGTTCAAGCTCTCCAACCAGATCACGATCCGGACCGCAGGCGCGCACCTGATCGGCCAGGGCATCGACACCACGACGCTGGACTTCGGGCCGACCGAGACCCAGGCCAACGGCGTTGACGTTCAGGGCGACAACTTCCTGATCCAGGACCTGACGGTGATCGATGCCAAGAAGGACGGCATCCGGGTCGAGGCCAGCAACGGCGTGGTCTACCGGCGCATCCGCGTCACCTCGACCAATCCCTCCGCGACCACCAACGGCGCGTACGGCATCTACCCGGTGAAGTCGCAGAACGTGCTCGTCGAGGACAGCGTCGCCGAGAACGCCTCGGACGCCGGGCTCTATGTCGGTCAGTGCCAGCACGTGATCGTGCGCAACAACCGGGTGACCGGGAACGTCGCCGGGCTCGAGATCGAGAACACCGAGTACGCCGACGTCTACGGCAACACCGCGGAGGACAACACCGGCGGCATCGTGGTGTTCGACCTGCCGGGCAATCCGATCATCGGCCGCGACGTGCGGCTGCGCGACAACACGATCCGCAACAACAACCATGTCAACTTCGGCACGCCCGGGACCACGGTCGCGAGCATCCCGGTCGGCACCGGCACGTTCGCGATGGCGTCGCGCCGCGTCGAGATCACCGGCAACACCTACGAGAACAACGACACCGGTGACATCGCGCTGATCAGCGGTCTGGCGATCGAGCAAGACGTGACCAAGTGGGTGCTCCCGACGGCCACGCTCGCCGGCACCTACGCCGACCTCGGGCTCCTGTCGGCCGCACCGGGGACGGTCATGAACTTCCGCAGCGAGAACATCCTGGTCGCCAACAACCACCACACGGGCTCGGGCCAGCACCCCGACCCGCGCGACCCGCTGCAGCTCGGCCTCTTGCTCCTGCTGTCGTACGGCAACAAGCCGGTCGACAGTGTCCTCTACGACGCGATCGGCGAGCAGAGCTTCCACTCGACGGATGCCGCGATGAACAGCAACACGAACCATATGTGCGTTGGCGGCAACACCGGCGGGACGTTCGCGAGCATGGCGCTCGACAAGCAGTCGGCGACCGCGACGGTCGCGTTCTTCCGCCCGGCTGCGCCGTTCAAGCCGTTCGATTGCACGATGCTCGCCGGTGGCCCGGTGGCGCCCGTGGTGCTCCCGTAGCATGAAGAGCCCGCAGTCCGGGGCGCTGCCCGCCCTCGTCGGCATCATGGGTCTCATCGGTCTGGCCGGAGCGTGCGGTGGCGGAGACAGCGATCCACCGCCGCCCGATGCGCCCGCGCCCAGGCCGGTCACGCTCGACGTCAACGCGCAGCCGGCCGATCGCCTGTCGGCGTATCACCTCTTCACGTGGTCGGCCGACGGCGGGTTCGCGTTCAGCGACCGCGTCGTGCCGTACGACCTCAACACCGCGCTGTTCTCCGACTATGCGCTCAAGCAGCGCGCGATCTACGTCCCCGACGGCGCCGCGGCGACCTACGACCCCGAGGAGCCGCTCGCGTTCCCGATCGGCTCGGCGATCATCAAGACGTTCTACTTCCCGGCCGACCTGCGGGCGCCCACCGAGGGCGTGCGGCTGATCGAGACCCGGCTGCTGGTGCGCCACGAGGACGGCTGGCATGCCCTGCCCTACGTGTGGGACGCCGACCAGCGCGACGCGGTGCTCACGCCGGCCGGCGGGACGCCCGAGATCTCGTTCATCGATACCAGCGGCGCACCGCAGACCGCGCACTATCTGATCCCGCAGCGCAACCAGTGCCAGAGCTGCCACGCGCAGCGCGAGACGGATTCGTCGCCGATCGAGACCGTGCTGATCGGTGTCAAGGCGCGGCACCTGAACCGCAGCTACGACTTCGGCGGCGGCGTCGGCGTGCGCAACCAGCTCGATCGGCTCACCGAGCTCGGCATGCTGACCGGCGCGCCGGCGGCCGCGCAGGCGCCCACGGCCTTCGACTTCCGCCCGGTCGAGGTCGGCGGCCTGGCCGCGATCCCCGAGGGCCAGCTCGAACCCGCGGCGCGCGACTACCTCGACATCAACTGCGCGCACTGCCACAACCCGCGCGGCGTCAACGGCATGACGTCGCAGCTGTTCCTCGAGCACAGCAACACCGATGCGTTCCACCTCGGGGTGTGCAAGCGCCCGGGCAGCGCGGGCACCGGCACCGGCGGCTTCGCGTTCGACATCGTGCCCGGCGCCCCGGACACGTCGGTCCTGTACTTCCGCATGCACACCACGATGATGGGCGCGATGATGCCGCTGCTCGGGCGCTCGCTGCTGCACGCGCGCGGCGCGGAGCTGCTCCATGCGTGGATCGCGGCGATGCCCCCCGACAGCTGCATGCCGATGCAGTGACGGCGCGGCGCGGGGCGCGGGTCAGATCGGGAGGCCCATCGAGTCGCCTGCGCCGGTGTCGTCGATCCAGGCGACCGGCATCGTCGCCGACAGCTGGACGAACACCGGCTCGCCGCGATCGATCGCGATGATGCCCGCGCTACCGCCGGTCAGACGACGCAGCTCGCCGAGCGCGGCGACGGAGGCCTCGCGCGCCGTCATGCCGGTCTGCGCGTACGCGGCGATCGTGCGCGCGAGCGCCAGGCGCAGGATCGCCTCGCCGTCGCCGGTGGCCGAGATGGCGATCTCGCGGTCGGCCCAGGTGCCCGCGCCGGGGATCGGCGAGTCGCCGACGCGCCCCGAGCGCTTGCACACCACGCCGCCGGTCAAGGTCGCCGCGGCGAACCGGCCCTGCGTATCGCGCGCCACGGCGCCGACGGTGCCGCCCTCGCGCTCGCGCGCGGTCTCGGCGTTGACCTCGGCGAGCCGCCGGCGCGCGCGCTCGGTGATCAGTGCGCCCGGAGCGGCCGGGACCACGCCGACCTCGGCCGCGAACCGCCAGGCCGCCGGCCCGGCGAGCATGACGTGCTCCCCGGCGTCGAGCACGGCGCGCGCGAGCGCGATCGCATTGCCGAGATCGGGGACCGCAGCGACCGCGCCGATCCGCCGGGTGTCGCCATCCATGACCGACGCGTCGGTCTCGACCGTCCCGTCGCGGGTCAGCGC
>DATIPJ010000814.1:0-2753 GCA_035472155.1 Kofleriaceae bacterium | reverse complement strand
CGACGAGCTGCTCGCGAGCTGCCCGACGTATGCCGAGATCGTCGAGTCCCAGCTGTCCGCGGAGGCCGCATGAGCACCCCGAAGCGACCGCCCGGCCCGGGACCCGGCGCTGGCGACGCACCCGCCGAGGGCGGGGCCGCGCGGCCCGCGATGACCCGCACGCCCTTCGGCATGATCGGCATGGCCCCGCCGCAGAAGGCGAAGCACTTCAAGCAATCGGCGCGGCGGCTGGCGGCCCGGCTCGCCCCCGAGCGCGCGGGCGTGATCGCCGTGCTCGGGCTCGCGCTGTCGAGCGTGATGCTCGGGTTGCCCGGACCGTGGATCATCGGCCAGGCGACCAACATCATCTTCGCCGGGTTCTTCGGTGCCCGCACCACCGAGGCCCAGTGGGCGCACTCGATCGAGGCGGCGCGCGCGGCCGGCAACCACGCGGCGGCCGAGATGATGAGCCACCTCGACGTGCACCCCGGGCACGGCATCTCGTTCGCCGACCTGCGGTTCTGGCTCTTGCTGGCGCTCGTGCTCTACCTCGGGGCCTCGCTGTTCGCGTGGCTGCAGGGCTACGTGCTCAATCACCTCGTGCAGCGCACGGTGCGCAAGCTGCGCAGCGACGTGCAAGCCAAGCTCGGCCGGCTGCCGCTGTCGTACTTCGATCTCCAGCCGCGCGGCGAGATCCTGAGCCGGGTCACCAACGACATCGACAACGTGGCGACGAGCATGCAGATGTCGATGAGCCAGCTCTTGAGCGGCGTACTCAACGTCGTCGGTGTGCTGGTCATGCTGCTCGTGATCTCGCCGCTCCTGGCCATCATCGCGCTCGTGACGGTGCCGATCTCGGTCACGATCACGGCGAAGATCGCCAAGAAGTCGCAGCGCCGGTTCGTCGCTCAGTGGGCGCACCTCGGCTCGCTCAACGCGCAGATCGAGGAGGCGTTCACCGGGCACGCGCTGGTGAAGGTGTTCGGGCGGCAGAAGGAGGTCGAGCAACGGTTCGGCGCCAAGAACGCTGAGCTGTTCGACGCCGGGTTCCGCGCGACGTTCATCTCGAGCCTGATCAGCCCGTCGATCCAGGTGATCGCCAACCTCAACTACGTGGCGATCGCGGTGGTCGGCGGCCTGCGCGTGGCCTGGGGCACGATGCTGCTCGGCAGCGTGCAGGCGTTCATCCAGTACTCGCGCCAGTTCGCGCAGCAGCTCGGTCAGCTCGCGCAGGTCGCCAGCGTGCTGCAGTCGGGCGTGGCGTCGGCCGAGCGCGTGTTCGAGGTGCTCGATTCCGACGAGCAGGTGCCCGATCCGGCGGCGCCCGCGCGGCTCGAGCGGGTGCGCGGCGAGGTCCGGTTCGAGCACGTCTCGTTTCGCTACAAGCCGGATCAGCCGCTGATCGACGATCTGTCGCTGGTGGCCGAGCCGGGCCAGACGGTGGCGATCGTCGGCCCGACCGGCGCGGGCAAGACCACGCTGGTGAACCTGATCGAGCGGTTCTACGAGCTCGACGGCGGGCGGATCACGATCGATGGCGTCGATGTCGCAAAGATGACGCGCCGCGATCTGCGCTCGCAGATCGGCATGGTGCTTCAGGACACATGGCTGTTCGGCGGCACGATCCGCGACAACATCCGCTACGGCAACCCGGGCGCGAGCGAGGCCGACATCGTCGCCGCCGCGCGGGCGACGTACGTCGATCGCTTCGTGCGCGCGCTGCCCGCGGGCTACGACACCGTGCTCGACGAGCAGGGCGAGAACGTCAGCGCGGGCGAGAAGCAGCTGATCACGATCGCGCGCGCGTTCCTCGCCGACCCAGCGATCCTGATCCTCGATGAGGCGACGTCGTCGGTCGACACCCGCACCGAGGTGCTGGTCCAGCACGCGATGGCCGCGCTGCGCGCCAAGCGGACCAGCTTCGTGATCGCGCACCGGCTGTCGACGATCCGCGACGCCAACATCATCCTGGTGATGGAGCACGGCCGGATCGTCGAGCAGGGCAGCCACGCGCAGCTGCTCGCGGCGCACGGCGCGTACCACGCGCTGTATCACGCGCAGTTCACCGGCGCGCCGGCGGCCTAGCGGAGACCGAGCGAAGCCCGGAGCACCAGGCTCCTGCCTGGGGCTCCGGAAAAGCGAAGCGAGGGATCCGCGGAATTAGATGCTCTGGGAGACTGTATGAAATACAGTCTCCCAGGGGGTGTGATAGGACATCGGCGATGTTCACCGAAGGCTCGACTCCGGGCGCGATCCGCGCCGTGTTCTTCGACGTCGGCGGCGTGCTGGTCGACTCGCCGTTCGGCGTGTTCTCCGACTACGAGACGCGCGCCGGGCTGCCGCGTGGAGCGCTGCGCATGCTCAACCAGCGCGACCCCGATCGCAACGCATGGGCGTGCGCCGAGCGCGGCGAGATCGACCGCGAGGAATTCTTCGCCCGGTTCGAGGCGGAGGCCCGCGCGCACGGCCACGCGGTCGACGCGCGCGCGCTGTTCGCCGGCATGACGTTCGCGGTGCGGCCCGCGATGGTCGCGCTGCTCCAGCGGCTGCGCGGGCGCTACATCCTGGCCTGCGTCACCAACAACATGAAGGTCGGCCACGGCGCCGTGATGGCGGCGACGGCCGAGGGCGCGTCGGAGATCCAGGCGATGTTCGCGCTCGTCGATCACGTCGTCGAGTCGTGCCGGATCGGCGTCCGCAAGCCCGAGGCGGCGTTCTATCGGATCGCGTGCGAGCGGGCGGGCGTCCAGCCGCACGAGGTCGCCTTCCTCGAC
>DATIPJ010000813.1:0-4438 GCA_035472155.1 Kofleriaceae bacterium | reverse complement strand
CGCGCTGGCCCCGGCAGGACGGCCGCACGACTACGCCGCGCCGCGGGTCTCCACACTGCACTGGACGCAGTGGAACGCGGGGCTCGTGATGGCCACCGAGCCCGGCGCTGCGATCGCCACGCGCGATCAGCGCCAGCCTCGCCAGACCACCACCGAGGCCGACCCGAGCGAGAGCCCGCGCGAGGTGCTCGGCGAGCCACCGACCCTGGTCGGCATCGTCGAGCCGGCCGCGCTCGACCGCCGGCCGAGCTACCGGCCGCACGACGATCCGGCGTGGCTGGACTGGGACGCCGGCGATGACTTCGACGGCACGGACCCCGGCGACCGCGACTTTCTGTTCGGCGCGCTGGTCCACGCAGTCGCGCGCATCCAGCGCCACGGGGATCGGCTGAGCACGCTGGCGCTTGCGCTGGCCCGCGCGGGCCGCCTCCTCGCGCGGATCGGGCGGCCAGTCGGCCTGCTACTCGAGCGCGGCGAGGAGACGCTCGGTGACGACCACGCGTCGATCCGCGGGGCGCGCCACCACCTCGTGCAGTACCTGGGCTGGGAAGCGTGGCAGCGCGAAGATCTGCTCACCGCGCGCGCGTACGCACCCGAGCTCGAGGCGATGTCGCTGCGCGTGCTCGCCGAGCGCGAGCGTCCGCCCAGTCGGGCCGTGCCGACCGCGGCCCGAGCGCGCGCGCGGCTGGCCGGGCTCGCCGGCTTCGTGCGCGGCGCGCCGCCGGTGCGCGCCCGTTGGCGGCGGCTCGCGCTCGCCGGTGCGCTGGCCGCCGGCGCGGGTGTGCTCGCGCTCGCGGTCGCCGATGCCGTTCGCTATCACGGCGCGTATTCCGAGCGCCAGAAGCAACTCGAGAGGGAGAAAGCCGATCATGGCAAGAACTAGCAAAGTCGCGGAGCCCGGCACGGGGCTCAGCCTCGGTGAGACCAGCGCCGGCGCGGGTGGCCTCTTGATCGCGGTGGCGATCTTCGTCGGCGCGATCGTGTTCTTCGTCGCCGAGAGCTACCTGCTGGCGATGTCGCTGGTGTCGTTCGCGATGCTGGCCTACGTCGCCGGGCCCGAGCTCCTGACGCTGATCCGGTCGTCGCTCACCGTGTTCTTCTCCGGCCGCCACCTGATCCCCAAGGCGGTGCACCTGCAGGAGACCGTCACCGCGCTGCGCAAGCTGCTCTACATGAAGCGCGACGAGCAGGGCAACATCAAGTTCGGCCCGATCGAGGCCGGCGCCAAGCTCAAGCTGCCCGACAACCCGCTGGTCCGCGAGATCCAGTCGGTGCTGCGCCGCAAGAAGGGCAAGGAGTACGCCGAGTATGTCGCACACGACTACTACGTCGATACCCGCGAGCTCTACGACCACTTCCACGCCCACCTCGACTTCGTCGCCAACGTGATGCCGCTGTTCGGTCTGATCGGCACCGTGATCGGCCTGATCGGCATGTTCGATCGCCTCGGGTCGAATACCTCCGTCGAGAACCTGGCGCCCGAGCTGGCGATCTCGCTGCAGTGCACGCTGTTCGGCGCGATCCTGGCGTCGGCCTACATGAGCGCGGCGTCGCGCTTCGACCAGCGCATCAAGGCGCTGGAGTACGACTACGAGATCCTGGTCCACTCGCTCGACGTACTGGTCGAGAACGCGGCCGACCTCGAGGTCCAGGCATGAGATTCCGCCGGCGGGCGAGCGGCAAGAAGTCGCACGGCGCGCTGTGGTCGATCATCTACATCGACCTGATGACGCAGATCATGGCGTTCTTCGTCATCGTCTGGTCGGTCGAGCACGGCGCCAGGCTCACGCAGACGCCATCGCTCGGCACCGGCGTCGGCATGGGCGATCAGACCGTGCGCATGGTCGACCTGCCGGGCGACGTTCTCTTCGCGTCGGGCCAGACCGCGATGGCCGCCGACGGCAAGGGCATCCTCGACAAGCTGTTCGGCGATACGGCGAGCGGCGTGCTGTCGTTCGACCAGGGCGGCCTCGCGCAGCGAAAGCTCGTCATTCACGGCCACACCGACGACGTCGGCGTGAAGGACGCGAACCTCCAGCTCGGCTACCAGCGCGCCTACGCGGTGTACCAGGAGATCCGCCGGCACTCCAAGGAGGTGCCCGACCACGTCGTCCTGTGCACCCACGCCGACAACACGCCCGCGCGCGCCCTGCCCGCTCCGGCCACCGACCGCGCCGCGGCCGACGAGGCGCGCGCGAAAAACCGCCGGATCACCATCGAGGATCTCGTCGTCGCGACCAAGCCGGGCGACGCGAGCACCGTCGCGACCAAGCCCGGCGAAACCAGGCCATGATCCCGCGAGACGGGCGAGAGCTAGCCACCCCCGCGCGAAGCGGCAAGCGCTCCATCGCGGTGCGACGCGGCGACGGAAACCCCGCGGCGCTGCAAAGCGGCGACGGAATACCCGCGGCGACGCGCGGCGACCAAAAACCCGCGGCGGTGCGAAGCAGCGACCGAGACGCCATCGGGGCGAGACGTGCGCGCAGGCACGCCACGGTTGCGCGAGGCACACCGTGATCGGAGTCAAGAGCGTGGCGGCGATCGGGATCGCGGCGATCCTCGTCGGAACCGCGGCGGCGCGGCATGCGTTCGACGCGAGCACGCTCGGCCACCTCAGCCCGGGGGCGTGCTTCCTCGTTGCGCTGGTCGCGACCCTTGCCGTTGCGCTCATTGGCTCGGGTTGGCAGTTCGCCGTGCGCAGCAAGACCGGTGTGGCGCTGGTGCGCGGCCGGCCGGCGATCGTCGACGGTGTGACGCCGCGCGAGCTTCCTGGCCTCGTGCAGCGGCTCGCGCTGATGGCCGGATTCGCCGGGATCGCGATCGGCGCGCTCGGCAACCATGCGGCCGCGCGGATCGCGCAGCTGCCCGACGAGCTCGCGGAGCCGTCGCCGTCGGAGTATTGCCTGCCCGAGCCAGTGCCTAGCGCGACTCCCGAGCCGGTCGCTGCGCCCGCGCCGCCGGTCGAGCAGCCAGGTTGTGCGCTGGTCAAGCGCGCGTTCGAGCTCGGCTACGCCAAGACGCTCGGCGACTGCGCGCCGAAGAAGCAAGCCGCGGCGGTTGTCGTGTCGCCGGTGACGCACCGCGAGGTGTGCACGCGGCGCCAGCTCGACGAGCCGGCGCTGCATTACGGGTTTCGCCGGGTCGCGGGGGCGCTGTCCGCAGCGACCTCGGTATCGCCGATCGAGGCGACGCAGCATCGCGCCGCCGACGTCCACACGCATGTCGACTTCGCGCCCGGCCTGCTCGCCGGTATCCGGCACGCGATCACCGGTTCGCCGCACGCCTCGCACCATCTGTGGGTCAACCTGCCCGACCCGCATCCCGGCTCGGTGCGCGACGTGTTCCTCGGCGAGGAGCGCTGTTCGCAGCGGTTCGCCGATCTGCCGCTGTGGCCCGCGTGGCGCGCGGGCGATGAGGCGCGGCTCGTCGAGCATGTGCTCGGGCAGCTGCTGTTCGCGACCCGGTTCGGAACGACGGCGAGCTGCAGCGACTACGTGATCCACTGGGACGCGTCGCCCGACGTCTGCAGCCGCCTGGCCGCGGATCCGATCGCGGTGCTCGAGTCCGGAGGCGGGGTCAAGGCGCTGCGCGCCGTGCTCGATCGCCGCGCGCGCCAGCTCGAGCTCGGCGCGCTCGCGGAGAAGCTCGGTCGCCAGCCGCCGGCCGCGCCGCCGCCGGCGACCGCGATCGCGAGCCTTCAATGCTTCATCGTGGACCCGCAGAGCAACGGCATCGCGACCGGGCGGACCGTTGCGATCGACGGCGAATCGCTCGGGCTGCGCGAGATCCGCGTGCCCACGGTGCGCGTCACCGACGACGGGCCGATCGACGTCTACGCCGCGCTGGCCGCGCTGCTCGGCGGCAAGGATTCCAGTGTCGACACCGCGCGCGCCCCGGAGCGGGTCGAGCCCGCGGGGGAGGACTTCCTGCTCGTTCGGGTCGATCCGCTCGTTGACGGCGATCCGTTTCGCGGCGTGCGCGCACCGCTGCGCCGGCCCGAGCTCGTCGAGATCTATCCGTTCGAGCATCACCTGCACGGCTTCATCGACGGCTTCCGCCGGCGCTACCTCGCACAGCGAGGCCGGCTGTGAGCACGGCACGCGCAAGACGCGTCCCCCGAGTGGCACACGCGCTGCTCGGCTCGATCGCGAAGCGCGGACCGATCGCGAAGCGCGGATCGCTCGCGAAGCGCGGATCGCTCGCGAAGCGCGGGCCGATCGCGAAGCGCGGATCGCTCGCGAAGCTCGTCGCCGCGGCGTGGCTCGTGGCGGCGGCCTTGATCGGCGCGCGGTCGGCGGCCGCCGAGCCACTGCCGCGCCTGGCACACCTCACCCGGGCACTCGCCGCAGTCCGCGCGCTCGGGCCCGAGGGGCGCGATGCGCTCGACCGCACGCTCTACGCGGCGACCCGCACGCAGTGCCGCGCCGACACCGCCGCG
>DATIPJ010000812.1:0-10622 GCA_035472155.1 Kofleriaceae bacterium | reverse complement strand
CAGCTGCACGGATACAGCCGGCCCGCCGCTGCCACCGCATCGAGCGCCGCCTCGTGCGCCGCGCGCCGCTCGCTCTGCACCACCACCGCATCCCAGTCGAGCCCGAGCCACGCGCACGCGTCGACCATCTGCGTCGCCCATGCCGCCTTGGTGCGCGTCACATCGAGGTCCTCGAGCCGTAGCTCGATGCGACCGCCGCGCGACCGCGCATCGAGCCACACCAGCATCGCCGCCAGCAGCGTCCCTGGATGCGCCTCGCCCGTCGTCGACGGCGCGAAGCGCGATACCACGCCCGTCACCTCGTCACGCCGCCTGGGCGCAAATCACACGCCGGCGCGCGGGCGCGGCAGCGGCGTCTTCTCGGTCAGCGGTCTCCGTGCCACTTCGCCCCAGTACGGATGATAGTGGTTAACTCCCGACAGGAACGTCCATGCAGTGTCGTGCAGTGTCGGACGCGTGTCCATGTGTATAAACTGTTCGACCGGATACCATCCAATCCCTACCTCGGTGTACTTGCGCCACAGGTAGTCGCGGAGCGCCTGCAGCTGCACGCCGCGGATCCGGAAATCGAGCGCACGTGCGTCGCGATGCGGCGACGTCACCGACTCACCGCGCTGCACCCGGTACGCCGACACGAACTCGATCGTCTTGCCGTCGTACTTCTCGGCGATGTCAGCGAGCATCGCGAGCGTCTTGCGCGCGATCGGGCGCTCGCGGTTGGTCTGGCGGCAGCGAAACAGATGCTTCACTTCTGCCGCCGTCTCATCGTCCATGCGGCCGTCGCGGCGAATGGCCACCGTCGCGCTCACGCGCAGATTCTCGTCGAACAGCTTCACTTCGATCGGCGACGCAGCGCGCTCGACGACCACCATCGCGAGCGCTTCTGCAGGGACCGGTGCCGGGCTCGCCGAAGCAGCCAGACCGATGGCGGCTGTCGTGGCGAGTTTGAGCTTGAGGATCACAGGTAACATGCTGCCCTCGAGCACCACCCGGTGCGTCTGCGAACCATTGTACGGGACGCGGACGCATGCAACTCAAATGATCTGCCTGAATTCCAAACACTTCACATCAATCATTTGGCGCGCGCGTTGCTTTCGTGATTGAGGTACGGTCACCACGCATGAAATTCACCGACGAACACCTACAGCTGCGCCGTACCGTCCACGACTTCGTCGAGAAGGAAATCAATCCCCACGTCGACGCATGGGAACAAGCAGGCGCATTCCCCGCGCACGAGGTGTTCAAGAAAGCAGGTCGCCTTGGACTGCTGGGCGTCAACAAGCCTGAAGCGTACGGCGGCATGGGCCTGGATTACTCCTATCAGATGGTCGTCACCGAGGAGCTCGGCACCTGCCGCGGCGGCTCGGTCCCGATGGCCCTTGGTGTTCAAACCGATATGGCAACTCCCGCGCTCGCGCGCTGGGGCAGCGATGCGCTCCGCAAAGAGTTCCTGGCGCCCTCGATCGCCGGCGAGGTCGTCGCATCGATCGCCGTCAGCGAAGCCTCGGGCGGCTCCGACGTGGCCGCGATCAAGACCACCGCGCGTAAAGACGGTGACGACTACATCATCAACGGCTCGAAGATGTGGATCACCAATGCTGCGCAGGCCGATTGGCTGTGTCTGCTTGTCAATACCGGCGACGGCGCGCCCCATCGCAACAAGACCCTCGTCATCGTCCCCACCAAGCTCCCGGGAGTGCAGATCGGCGCCAAGATCGACAAGCTCGGCATGCGCGCGAGCGATACGTGCCCGATCTTCTTCGAGGACGTGCGCGTCCCCCAGCGCCATCGCATCGGCGACGAAGGCATGGGCTTCATGATGCAGATGATCCAGTTCCAGGAGGAGCGCCTGTGTGGCGCGATCGGCTCCGTGCGCGGCATGGATCGCCTCATCGACGCGACGATCGCGTACACCAAGGAGCGCCAGACCTTCGGCCAGCCGCTCATCGACAACCAGGTCGTCCACTTCCGCTTCGCCGAGCTCAAGACCGAGGTCGAAGCGCTCCGCTCACTCTGCTACCGCGCCGTCGAGGACTACATCGCGGGCGCCGACGTCACGCTCATGGCCTCCATGGCCAAGCTCAAGGCCGGCCGCCTCGCGCGCGAGGTCTCCGACTCCTGCCTCCAGTACTGGGGTGGCATGGGCTTCACCTGGGAGAACCCCGCCGCGCGCAGCTACCGCGACAGTCGCCTGCTGTCCATCGGCGGCGGCGCCGACGAGATCATGCTCGGCATCATCTGCAAGTTGATGGGCATTCTGCCGGGCAAGAAGCAGAAGTAGCGCTACACCTCCCGTGTGCGGATCGCGGTCGTCCTGGGCGCATGCGGCCTATGCGCGACGACGGCTTCCCTCGCCGCAGCCAATCCGCCCAACGCGCAGCCATCGGCGCCTGCGACATCGGCGCCATCGCCGTCGCCGTCGCCATCGGCATCGCCATCGGCACCATCCGAGCCTGCGCCCTCCGAGCCCGCGCCAGCCGCGCCTGCGCCGGCCGCCGCGCCGCTGCCGCGCTACCACATCGTCGCCTTCGATGTTCGCGGCGACTCCAAGGTCAAACCGCGGATCCTCGGCTATCTCTCGCACACCGCGCTCGGCGATCTCGTCGATCAAGGTGACATCCCCAAGCTCGAGCAAGCCCTGCTCTCGAGCGAGCTCTTCAAGACCGTCGCCGTCACCCTCGAGCCCGCGCCCGGCGATCCCAGCCCGGGCGTCATCCTCGTGGCGACCGTCATCGACAAGCACTCGTGGATCGCCGCTCCCACCGTCTTCGCGCTCCCCGGCAACACCGCATTCGGCGTCGGTTTCGCCGAGAACAACTTTCGCGGCCTCGATCAGAAGTTCCTCCTCTACGGCCAGCTCGGCACGCACAACTCCTTCTTCTTCGGAACCTTCCTCGATCCCGCCGTCCATGGCAGCAAGCTCACCTGGCGCACGGACCTCTACCTCTACCGCCGCGACCTCAACGAATACACCAACCCCCCCGATGACCCGCGCTCCACCGACATCGCGCGCACCACGTCCATGACCTACCTCGGCGCCGGCGGGCTCGTCGGCTGGAACTTCACCTGGTGGCTCGTCGGCGATCTCCGCCTCCGCGGCGCCTACGTCTACTTCCGCGAGCCGCGCGACGCCAACGACCAGCCGCTCCCCGTCGCTGAAAAGGACGGCTGGGACGTCACTCTCCAGGCCCACCTCACCATCGACCATCACCACAATCGCTATGGCGTCACCTGGGGCTCCTATCTGCAGCTCACGCTCGAGCCGAGCGTCCCTCTCCTCGACAGCTACGGCTACCAGAACTCCCTCCTGCGCGCCTATCACTCCTGGCGCCTGTTCGAAGAGCACGAGCTCGAGCTGCGCGCCCAGATCGGCGCCGGCCGCCACATGCCCGCCCACGAAGAGCTCACCATCGGCGGCACCGCGGACCTGCGCGGCTACAACGTCGATCAATTCCGCGGCGACCTGCGCGCCGCCTTCCGCGCCGAATACTCGATCCCACTCTTCAAGTGGCGCTTCCTCGCCTTCCGCGGCATCGGCTTCTACGACGCAGGCTACGTCGGCTTTCACAGCCGCCGCCCCGGCGATCGCGATTATCTCCCCAACCAGCTCACGGCCGATTACTGGCGCAGCAACGTCGGCACCGGCCTACGCATCTACCTCGACAACATCGTCCTTCCCCTGCTCGGCTTCGATCTCGCCTACGGCATCGAAGGCCGCTCCCCCGAGATCTACTTCGAGGTCGGCCTGACCGACTTCTGATCAGGCGATGGCCTGATTCTGGATCTTGGCCGCATCATGTATCTTTCGCGCCGTGACTGGGCACTCCAGTGTCATGGGATGAGGAGGGAACATCGATGAAGCGCTCGCTCTACGTAGCTGCTCTCATCACGGCGCTGGCCGCGTGCGGGCCACGCGCGGGCGCAGGCGCACAGTCCGGGGGCGGTACGCGGTCTGCGCTCGACGAAGCCGCCCGACTCGACGCGATGGTCGAGAAGCTGTATGTCGCCGCAAAGTATCAGGAGGCGCAGACCGCGGCGGAGCGAAGCCTGGCGCTTCGCGAGGCGACGCTCGGCCCCACGGATGCCGCGGTGGCGGTGAGCTTGCACAACCTGGCGCGGATCCATCGCGCTCGGGCCGCGTTCGTCGCGGCCGAGCCGCTTGCGATTCGCGCGCTCGAGCTCCGCGAGAAGGCGGGCGGGCTCGAGCCATCGAAGGTCGCAGAGAGCCTGAATGAGCTCGGCTTGCTCTATGTGGAACAAGCGGCGTATGGAAAAGCAGAGCCGTTGCTGACTCGCGCGCTCGCGATCCGAGAGAGCGCACTGGGCCCGATGCACGCGGACGTCGCGCAGAGCCTGTATGGGCTCGCCGAGCTCTACCGCGCGCAGAGCGCCTACGACAAGGCAGAGCCGCTCGCCGCGCGCGCGCTCGCGATCCGCGAGGGAGCGCTCGGGCCGATGCATCCCGACGTCGCAGCGAGCCTGGTCCTGCTCGCCGAGATCCATCGGGCGCGAGGTGCGCTCGATAAGGCCGAGCCGCTGCTCCAGCGCGCGCTCGAGCTCCGCGAGAAGGTGCTCGGGCCGATGCATCCCGACGTCGCGAGGAGCCTCGCCGGGCTTGCATCGCTGACCCGAGATCGAGGCTTGTATGACAAGGCCGAGCCGCTGGTTCAGCGCGCGATCGGTATCTTCGAGAAGGCGCTTGGGCCCACACACCCGGACCTCGCGAGGGCCCTCGATGGCCTCGGCACGGTCTATCACCTGCGAGGCGATGTCGATAAGGCTCGACCGCTGCACGCACGCGCGCTGGAGATCGCCGAGAAAGCGCTCGGGCCTGCGCATCCCGACGTCGCGCAGTACCTCGGAAACCTGGGCAACGATGACTGGGTCGAGGGCAAGTACGACCAGGCGAAGAACGCCCAGCGCCGCGCGCTCGAGATTCGCGAGAAGGTATTCGGGCCAATGCATCCCGAGGTTGCGAAGAACCTCAACAACCTCGCCATGGTGTTGCACGTGCAGGCGGCGCACGACCAGGCAGAGCCGTTGTACCTGCGCGCGATCGACATCATGGAGAAGACGCTGGGGCCAGCGAATCCGCGGGTCGCGAGGATCCTGGTCAACCTCGCAGCCCTGTACTGGGAGGAAGGAGCCTACGCGAGTGACGAGCGTGTGCTGCTGCGCGCCATCGACATCACCGAGAACGCACTGGGACCGATGCATCCCGATCTCGGCATCATGCTGCACAGCCTCGCGCTCCTCTATCACATCCAGGGCGCCTATGCGAAGGCACAGCCACTCTACGACCGCGCACTCGATATCTCCCAGAAGACGCTCGGGCCGGCGCATCCGGAGGTGATTCGGCTGCTGGGCAACCTTGCCGGGCACTACACGGATCAGGGCCTGTACGGAAAGGCGGAGCCGATTCTGGTGCGTGCACTCGAGCTGAGCGAGAAGACGCTCGGACCCAAGCATACGAGAACTGCATCTGCATTGAAGACGCTCGCTTCCATCTATCGATATCAAGGCCAGTTCGAGAAGGCACGGCCGCTGGTGCACCGCGCGCTCGGTATCTTCGAGGACGCGCTCGGGCCGATGCACCCGCATGTGGCGGTGGCTCTGCAGGAGCTCGCGGAGTTTTACTGGGCACAAGGGCGGTACGACAAGGCCGAGGCGGCGCTTGCCCGCGCCGCCGACATCCGAGAGGGCCAGCTGCGCGTCGAGCTCCCGCGGCTGTCGGAGCCGCGCAAGCGAGCCCTCATGACACTGCTGGAGCACGAGACCGACAGCGCTGTGTCGCTGCATGCGCTCGCAATGCCACACAACCCGCGCGCGCTGGAGCTCGCGCTCACGACCGTGCTCCGTCGCAAGGGCAGGATCATCGACTCACTGGTCGAGAGCGAATCCGCGTTGCGCGCGCACCTCACGCCCGGACTGCGCGATCAGCTCGATCAGCTCGATCGCGCGCGGAGCGATCTGGTGACACAGCTCTACGCGCCGCAGGAGGCGACCGATCGGGCTGCGATCGCGACCGTCCATGCTCGCATCGACGAGCTCGAGGCCGCTCTCAGCACGGCGAGCGCCGCGTTCCGTGCACAGGCCGAGCCGGTCACGATTGCGAACGTGCAGGCTGCGATCCCAGCCGGCGCGGCGCTGGTCGAGCTCGTTCGCTATCATCGCTTCGACCCACAGCAGCGCCCGCCGTGGCGCGAGGAGCACTACGCCGCATACCTGATGACGCAGCAAGGCCCGCTGCAGTGGGTCGCGCTGGGCCGCGCTGCGACGATCGACGCACAGGTCGACGCCACGCTGGCTGCGATGAGCGACCAGGTCTCCGCGGCTCGCGCGGACGGCGCGCTGCGACACCTCGACGCGCTCGTGCTCGCGCCGATTCGCCGAGCGCTACCGGAGGTCTCGCATCTGATCCTCGCGCCCGACGGCAAGCTCAACCTGGTGCCGTTCGACGCGCTGATCGACGCGCACGGCCGCCACGCATTGCAGAGCACCCTGATCAGCTACGTCACGACCGGGCGCGACCTCCTGCGGCTCGCCGCGCCCGCCCAGCCCCGGTCCGCGGCGGTGATCGTGGCCGGGCCCGACTATGGATCATCACCAAGGGCCGGCGCGATCCGATTCGCTCCGCTCACCGAGGCGCTCGGGGAAGCCGCCGATCTCGAGAAGTACTTTCCGGATCCACCGCTCACCGGCGAGCGGGCGACCAAGTCGGCCCTGAAGCAGCTGGTGGGGCCCGCGATGCTTCACGTCGCGACCCACGGCTTCTATGCCCGGGATCGCGGCGCGAAGCCGGCGCGCGCGGTCGCCAATCGCGCACGTGCGGCGTTCTCCGATCCAAGCTCGCCGCTGCTCCCGCCGCCTCGCCCCGATGACCCCGCCGATGGCCTGGACCGCGCCGGCCTGGCGATGGCCGGTGCCAACGAGGGCCCGGGCGGGATCCTCACCGCGCGAGAGATCGCCGGCTTCGACTGGTGGGGAACGCAGCTCGTCGTGCTGTCGGCGTGCGACACCGGCGTGGGCGCCGTGCCGTCGGGTGACGGTGTCTATGGCATGCGCCGCGCGCTGGTACTCGCGGGCGCCGCCTCCCAGGTCGTCAGCCTGTGGGCCGTCGACGACGCGTCAACACGAGAGCTGATGCGCGCCTACTACGCCGAGCTGGCGCAAGGCGCCGGACGGGCCGAAGCACTGCGCGCGGCCAAGCTGCGCTTGATGCGCCAGCCGCGCCATGCGCATCCCCAGCACTGGGCTGCCTTCATCGCGGCAGGCGACTGGCGGCCGCTCGACGAGCGCACGATATCGCCCGCACGCGGTAGTCGATAAACACTCGAGTCACTCTACGGGCGTGATCTCGAACGAGCTCGTCACGTGGGCCGTCTGGCCCGTTACCGGGAACACGAGGCGCTTCATGTGGCTGATGACGCACTCTGTGACTGCCCTGTTCCGCGTCGTGCTTTCGCTCGAAGCGGGGCTATCGACGGACCGCACCCGTCCGTCGCCGCCGATCACGAGGTGCACGACCAGCTTGGCGCGAATCGTGGGCGCGCGTGGTAGCTCCCCCAGGTAACAGGCGCGGTAGCGGGCGACTCGCGTCTTGATGACGCGCTCGATCTCCTCGGCGGTGCGGCCGCCGAGCTCGCCCGTGGGGGAATCGAACGCGATGTGGACCGCAGCGCGTTCGTCGGGCGCGCTGGCGCTGCTTCCCCCCCAATCGACCACCACCTCGCCACCGCGCTTGGTGGAAGGCGCGGCTGGCCTCTGCGTCTGCGATGGATCGCCCGGGTGCCGCGTCGACCCCGGTTGCTTACTGCCTCCCGAGTCTGCTCCCGCGGGAACCTTGCTCGGCAGCGCAGGTACCTCGGCGGCGGATCCGGTTTGCTCGTGAACGTCGCGTCCCGGCGCGCGCGGAGCTGCAGTGTGCTCGAGATCGTCAGGAGCGATGCCAATGATTTCGCCTCTGTCTGACAGCTCGCCTCTGCCCGCCGGCGGGCTCGGTCTCTCGATCGCGACCCGCGGGGTCCACGGATCGCCGCCGCACTTCACGATCACGGCCGCAGCAATGGCGACCGCGGCACCCGCGATCGGGATCACGGCGCGCGCCCTGCGCCACTGCGTGCGTCTCGACGAGGATGGCCCGCGAATACCTTCGGAGCCGGCAATCGTGTTCGCAGCCGGTCTCGCCGCAGCGTCGGTTCCAGGCGGTCTGCCGGGAACGTCGATCTCAGACGGGCGCGCCGCAACATCGGTCCCACGCGGGCTCGCCGCAACATCGGTCCCACGCGGGCTCGCCACAACATCGGTCCCACGCGGGCTCGCCACGACATCGGTCCCACGCGGGCTCGCCGCGACATCGGTCCCACGCGGGCTCGCCACGACATCGATCCCGGGGTCGACGCTGGCCATGGGTTCCGTGCCGGTGGGCGCGCGCCGGATTGCCCGCAGCGGGGCGCCGTCGCCCAGCACGCGGGCGAACACGCGATTCCGCCATTCGTCGGATGGCCGGTGCATTGTCCGGCCGTCGGCGATCCATCCGCGGATCCGTTGATAGCCCTGCACGCGCGCGCTGCAGTCCGGACACTGCTCGACGTGCGGATCGAATGTCGTGCCCAGATCGCCGAGCAACTCGTCCTCGAGGCGTCGACACGTCACGGCAGCACCCCCTTGGCCTCGAGACAGCGGCGCAGCGCCGGCAGCGCCCGCGCCATCCGCACGCGCAGCGCGCCCGGCGAGTCATGCGTCAGCTTGCTGATCTCCTCGAACGTCAGCTCGTCATGAAAGCGCAGTACCAGCACCACGCGGCTTCGCTCGTCCAGGCAGTCCAGGCACTCGTCAAGCGCCTGCGCCACCCGCGGGTCGCTGTCCGACGCAACGACGATGGGCTGTCGATCCACGATCGCGCACAGGTCGCTGTCGTCCACGACCTGGAAGTCGCGTCGCCGCGCCCGCAGCCGGTCCAGGCAGCGATGGCGCGCGATCCCGCGAAGCCACACATGCGCGACCTGCGGACTCGACAGGCTCTTCAGGTCCTCAAACGCCTGCGCGAACACGGTCTGCGACACATCCTCGGCCTCGATGGCGTTCCCGAGGAACCGTCTGCAATACGCGTAAATGTAGTCGGCGTGCTGGAGCAGCAGGAGCTCCATGGCGAGGCCGTAGTCGCCCGCGGCGAACGCGGCGGTCAGGCCATCGTCGCGTTCCTCCTGAAGTTTTAGCCTGCTTCCCACGGGCACGGAGAGTACCCCGATCCGGCGACCGACCGCCACGATGCACGATTCGCGCAGCGCGCTGTAACACTTTGCCGTTTAGAACGCCTCTCCACCGACCCATACCTTGCTCTGACGACGCTCCGGATCACTCCACACCTGAAAGGACGTATCGCCGCAGCGCGGCTGCCTCATTTTGCGGCGGTGGAATCTCGAACCCTCACCCCGCATGGCTCGTTGCTCCACGACACGGCACCGGCCGCATCGCCGCTGGTGCCGTGATGTCGTTGTGGCCGCTGTTCGCAACGCGGCAGTGCTCTACTCCCATTCTCGATACCGTTTGCGCCAGTACAATCATTAAATGGACTGAGGATACATGACGTCGCGATGGTTCGGTGATTACGAGATCATCAGGCAGCTGCGAGTCGGCGGCATGGCGACTCTGTACCTGGCGCGCCGCCACGGCGCCGCCGGTTTCTCGCGGCTGGTCGCCCTCAAGATGATCCATCCCAACCTGGTCGCGCAGCCGGGCCTCATCGAGATGTTCGTCGACGAAGCCCGGATCTGCTCCCAGATCAGCCACCCCAACGTGGTCCACGTCGAGGAGTTCGGCGTGCTCGACGGCGCCCACTACCTGGTGATGGAGTACGTCGACGGCTGCTCGCTGACCGAGCTGCTTCAGGTCTACGATCGCCAGCACCGCAAGCTCGACCCCGAGCTCGCGGCCGGTCTCGTCGCGCAGGTCGCCGGTGGACTGCACGCCGCCCACGAGACCCGGGATCAGGACGGCCAGCCACTCGAGATCATTCATCGCGATATCAGCCAGTCCAACATCCTGCTGTCTGCCGCCGGAGGCGCGAAGCTGATCGATTTCGGCATCGCCAAGGCGCGCAACCGGATGTCCGAGACCCAGACGCCGTCGCTCAAAGGCAAATACAAGTACGTGGCGCCGGAGCAGGCCACGGGCGCGCCGGTCGATCGGCGGTGCGACGTGTTCTCGCTCGGCGTCGTGTTCTGGGAGCTGCTGGTCGGCAAGCCCCTGTTCACCGAGGACAGCGCCGTCGCGCTGTTCCGCCGGCTGCACCGGACCGATGCGCTCCCGCCGAGCACGCTCAATTCCGAGGTCCCCACGGTCCTCGACTGGATCGTGCTCGCGATGCTGCAGCACGATCCGGCACGGCGCCTTCAGACGGCAGCCGAGGTCCAGCGCCGGATCATGCAGGCAGTCCCCGGCGCCGCCAACCGCGTCGCGGCTGAGCTCGGCCCCCTCGCCATCGATGTCCGCGATCAGCGCGCCGCCTGGCAGGCCGCCCGGCGCGCCGCCGGCGAGCCGATCGAATCGAGCAACCACGTCAGCTTCTCGCCGACGCCGCGCTCCCAGCGAACATCCGTCGGCCAGCCCGACGACCGCGC
>DATIPJ010000811.1:0-2992 GCA_035472155.1 Kofleriaceae bacterium | reverse complement strand
GGGCCGGGCGATGCGGCCGGCCTGGGTTCCGCCTTCGAACGAGACCAGCTCGGCGCTGTCGCCGCCCTTCCAGGGCGTCATGCCGGTCATGTTGACGGTGAGCGCGGTCTCGGAGGTCGTCGGCGTGTCGTCGCGCCCGATCTCCGCAGTCCCGATCTCGAGCGTATGCTTGTCGGTGAAGAAGTAGTGCGGCCACGGATACGTTGGATCCTGCGGATTGTGGATCCGGAAGTAGAACGGCGTGCCGTCGGGAACGCCCTCGATGCGCGCCGTGCCGTCGCTGCTGGCCACGCCGCTGACGATGCGAAAACCGGACTTGCTCGAATCGCTGATATACGCGGCAATGGTGAACGGGCTGAGGTCCTTCCGGGTCGTGAACGTCGTGCCGTCGGTGCGGACATGGGTGATCGTGGCGCATGCGATCACGGTGTTGGCGGGCGGCGCCGGGCAGTCGGAGGTCATGCCCGTCGGGCCGTCGGGCGAATCGGTCGATGCGTCGACATACGCGATGTCGCCGAGGCCGAGGATCTTCGAGCAGCCACAGGCGAGCAATGCGGCACAAGCCGCCAGCACGTGCGATGAGCGCATGACCCGCGATCATCATACACGCCGGTCGCACACACCCAAGCACCAACCTCGCAATCACCGCTGAACCGAGGCTCGCTCAACGCGTGAATCGTGCGCTGAGCGTGTGTCGACGTGATAGAGGTAGTGATGGGGCGGCCATGATCTGTTGTCGTCGCATCTCGCAACTCGTGATCGCATGCGCAATTTGCGCCGCCGGCGGCGCAGCGCGGGCCCAGACTGCGACGACGTCGGCCGCCGCGACCGTGCAGTTCGACAAGGGCCGCTCGCTGTTCAAGGCCGGCAAGTATGCCGAGGCATGCGCGGCATTCGAGCAGAGTCAGAAGCTCGAGGCCGCATTCGGCACGCTGTACAACCTCGCCGGCTGTTACCTGAAGATCGGCAAGCTGGCATCGGCGTGGGTGGCATATCGCGAGCTCGCGCAGCGCGACAGCAAGGCCGCGCGCAAGGCGGATTCGGCCAAGCGCGCGAAGGAGATCGAGCCGCGCCTGCCGCGCCTGTTGATCGCGGTGTCCGACAAGGCGAGCAAGGCCGCGCCTCCGGGCCTCGTCGTCGAGATGAATGGCCAGGACGTCACGTCGCTGATCGGCGTGGAGAATCCGATCGATCTCGGCAGCTACAAGCTGGTCGCGAGGGCGCCGCAGTTCAAGGACGCCGAGGCCAGCGTCGAGATCGCGAGCGAAGGCAAGACGGTGACCGCGACGCTCGAGCTCGAGCGCGCGCCGCGCGAGATCGCGCCGCCCGTGGCGCCGGCGCCGATCGCACCGGTGGTGAAGACCGAGGCGCCCGACAAGCCGGTCGACGATGAGCCCGCGCCAGTCTCGCACCGGAGGCTGTACGGTGCGATCGCGGGCGGCGCCGGGGTCGCGCTGATCGGCACGAGCCTGGTGTTCGGCAGCCTGGCGAGCAGCAAGTGGAGCGACGTCAAGAAGCTGTGCGGCGACGACGCGACGTGCGAGCCGGACCAGAGCGCCGAGGGCCGCCGGCTCTCCGACGCCGCGCATCGCAACGCCACGATTGCCACCGGGCTGGCGATCGGCGGCGCCGTCGCGGTCGGCGTCGGCGCGTACCTGTGGTTCACGGCGCCTTCGCGCGCGAGCCGAACGGCGTTGCGGCTCGTGCCCGGTGCCAGCCCGACGAGCGCCGGGCTCACGCTGCACGGGCAGTTCTGATCATCAACTCCGCACTCCCTCCGGGAGAGCTGCGCGCCCCGGCAGAGCCGTGGCTTGCGATCAGTTGATCACGACGAGCTGACCGGCGTCGTGACCGCAGAACCGCGCGTTGAGATCGTACTTGGCGCCGCAGACCTGGCAGATCCGGGCGACGACGCCGGTGGGCTCGGTGGTTCTCGCACGCCGCGGGCGCGTGGCGTTGTACACCGGGAACGGGACCAGCTCGTTGCCGTCGTGCGGGCAACTGCGCAGGCCCGGCTCGTAGGCGCGGCGGCAGGCCATGCAGACCAGGCCCGCGCTGCGCGACAAGGCGCGCATCGGTCCCAGACCGGGACCGCTCAGCATCTCCTCGGGCGGCACGAGCCGGCGCGCGTCGCGGGTGCAGTAGATCATCCCGTGGTACTCGGTGCGGCACGTCGGACAGACCATGGCGCTCGAGGTCGCGACGGCGAGGCCTGCGCTGGCACCGCCGCCGCGCACGGCCTGCGCCGGGCGCTTGCGCGGCATGAGCGGGGTCTGGGCCGAGGGCACGAATGCCGGGGGCCGCGCCGGCGGAGGCGCGGCAGTGGCCTGGGCGCGGTTTCGGCGCCGGAGCAACAGCGCGAGCGCGACGAGGCCGAGGATCACGAGCGCAAGTAGCCCGATGACCGCCAGCAGGAGCGGTTCGCTCGTTCCTGCGAGCACCGCGGTCGATGGAGTGGATCCGGACATCGACGGGGGAACCTGGTCGTCAGAGGCTAGCAATCGGCGCCGGAGCGGTCAACGCTGAAAACGGCGCTCCCCGAGGGAAGGTGCTTCCAAAATCACCGGTTCGCGCTAGTACCGGATGCCATGCCCGACCTGGTCATCGGTGGACGGCGCGCAGGCGCGGCGCGGCCCTGGCGCGCCGGTGTGATCGCGATCGCCATGGTCGGCGTCGCGGTCGTGGTGGCCTGGTTTATCTACCGCCGGGCTGTTGCGTACGACGTTCCTTCCGGTGCCGTGGCGGGCGAGATCTCGGCGGTCAGCCAGCCCGGACCGGCGCTGGTCTACGGCGACGCGTCGCTGGCGTGGCTCGGCGGGATCGCCGTGCTGCGGGTGGCCGGCGACGCGCACGCGATCGGCGCGGCGCACGGCCGGCTGCTCGCGCCCTGGCTCGGACCGGCGGTGGCAGCCGTCGCACCGTCGATCGAGGGCACGGTCTCCGACGAGGGCATGCTCGGCCCATGGACGCACGGGATGCGCCTGGCGTGGCG
>DATIPJ010000810.1:0-5825 GCA_035472155.1 Kofleriaceae bacterium | reverse complement strand
CGTCGTCGTACATGAACGTCGGCGCCAGGAACGCGGGGCGCGCGAACGGCAGCGCGGCGAGGTCGGCGTTGGTCTTGCTCGCCGGCACGTAGAACCGGCGCGACACCGTCCAGCCGGCGCCGCCGTGGCAGTTGGCGCAGTTGCCCTCGACGAACAGCTGGCGGCCGCGCGCGACGGCCTGCGCATCGGCGAGCTTGGACGCGTGGACCGGCGCGATGGTGCGCACGAACTGGTCGATGTCGTCCCAGTCCTTGTGGCCGCAGGTCGCGAGCGCCGGGTCGTCGGCGAGCTCCTTGAGCGGCTTGTCCATGCCCTGGAGCGCGGCGGCGCCGTTGACCAGCGCGACCTGCGTCTCCTTGTCGAGCTGGTTGCAGTCGGCCGCTTGCGCCGCCGCGGTGATCGCGCCCAGACCGCCCGACACGTCGCGCGTGTTGGGCTCGAAGTCGTGGAGCTCGTCGTTGATCGCGGTCCAGTTGAGCATGCGCTGCTTCTGCGTGCCGGGGCCGTGCGAGAACGTGCCGTCCATCGAGGTGGTCTGGCGCGGGCCCGAGCCGAAGATCCAGGTCATGTTGTCGGTGAGCCCGTCGGGGTGGCACGAGCCGCACGACGACCAGCCCTCGCCGCCCTTGGCGCCGTTGGCCACCGCCGCCGACCACCGGCCGCGGCCGGTGAAGTAGAACCGCTTGCCGCGCTGAACCTGCGCCTCGGCCGCGTTGGCCGGTGCCGGCGAGCCCTCGAAGGTCTGGGTCATCGTCTGGCTCGCGAGGTCGACGACGGCGAGCCGCCGCGTGACCCAGCAGTTGACGTAGGCGCGGCCGAGCGTGTCGGACACCGCGATGCCGATCGGCGCCTGGCAGCGGCCGATCGCATCGTTGCCTCCGAGATCGATCTCGGCGTTCTGCGTCGAGCCGATCTCGACGGTCGCTCCGTAGCTCACGCGGACCATGACGTCGCCCGCGCGGCCGATCGCGTACGCGACGCTGGTATCGCCGAGGAACGCCATGTCGGACAGCTCGCCGGGAATGAACCGCGGGGTGGCCGCCGACGGCGACGGGATCGCGTCGTAGATCTTGCGCGCGAGGTTGGTCGTGCCGCCGGCGTCGCGCACCTCGCTACGGCTCGCGAGGTCGGCGACGTACACCACCGGGAACACGTTGTTGTCGAAATGCGCCGGTCCCTCGGGCGAGGCCGACACGCTGGTCACGTAGAGCCGGCCGCGGCCGTCGACCGCCATCGCGCCGAGCTGGTTGGGCGACGTGGTCACCGTGCCGCTGCCGCCGAACCGTGCAAAGCCGCTGTTGATGGGCGACAGCGTGATGTCGCCGGCGGTCTTGAGGTTGGCCAGCGAGAACGTCTGGACCCGCCCGGTGCGGCCATCGTCCTTGGCCTCGCCGCCCGGCGCCGGCACGCCGAAGTACTGCGCCACCACGAGCTGCTCATCGGCGTCGTTGGTGTCGCCGTTGTTGGTCACCAGCAGCGCGCGCGGCCGGTCGATCGCGATCGAGCTGCCGAGCCGCATCGTGTCGGTATCGATCACCGAGACCCGGCTCTCGGCGTACTCGGCGACGAACAGCTGCTTGCCGCTCGGCGACAGCGCGAGGCCCGCCGGCTCCGCGCCGACGGTCACCGTGGCGCTGACCGAGGGCGTGCCGCCATCGATGCCGCTGACGCGCACGACCGTGCCGTCGGCGCGGTTGGCCACGTAGGCGGTCTTGCCGTCGGGCGCGATCACCACGCTCGACGGGTTGGCGCCGGTCGCGGTCTTCGACAGCCGCATGTTGTCCGAGGTCTGGAACACCGACAGCGAGCCGTCGTCGGGGTTCACCATCGCCACGCGCGCCTCGTCCTCCGAGAGCGCGATCGCGCTCGAGCGCGATGGCCGGGTCGCCACGACCTGGTCGTCGGGCTGGTCATCGCCGTTGTTGTTGCTGCTGCAGCCCGCCGCCCCCGCCACGAGTGACGCACACACGGCGAACGCTAATCTCTTGTACAGATCGGTATCGTCGAACATCAAAAGTTGTCCTCCCAGCAGCGAGAGGAGAGCTTTCGAAGGCGGTCGCAATCGCATTGCTAACTGCTCGCGCCGGCTGCGCTTGTGCGCATGTGCGACGAAGCGCGTACACGTAGCCCGATCGGTGCGGTCAGTCGAAGCGATCGAGCGGCGCGGGCACGCTCGACAACATCGTCGGGATCAGCTCGTCGAGGATGCCGATCACCTCGCGCATCGTCTGCACGCGCGCGTCGCGGTTCTTCACGAGCAGCCGATCGAACAGCAGGCGCTCGACCGCCTCGGGCACCACGCGATCGAGCGGCGCGGGAGGCTCGCCGACGATGCATTCGAGCACCGCGAGCGGGTCGCCGCCGGTGAACGGGCAGTGGCCGGTGAGCATCACGTAGAGCACCACGCCGAGCGCATGAATGTCCGCGCGGCAATCGACATCGCCCGGGGAGGTCACCTGCTCGGGTGCCATGTACTCGGGGGTCCCCATCAGGACCTCGGGCTGCGTGGTCTCGCGATCGGCCTCGAGGAAGCGAGAGATGCCGAAGTCGAGCAGCTTGGCGTGGTCGATCGACTCACCGCGATCGGTCAGGAACACGTTGTCGGTCTTGAGATCGAGGTGCGCGATGCGTGCGGCGTGTGCAGCTTCGAGCGCCGAGGCGATCTGGCGCGCGATCACGAGCGCCCGGCGAATGGGCAGCCGCCCGAGCCGCTTGATCTCCTCGCTAAGCAGGCAGCCCTCGAGGTACTCGAACACGATGTACGGCACGCCTTCGCGCGTGAAGCCCATGTCGGTCGATTCGACGATGTGCGGGTGTCCCAGCGTCGCGGCTGCTGCAGCCTCCTGGAGGAAGCGGTCCACCATGGCGCGGTCGCGCGCCAGCTCGGCGTGCAGGACCTTGATCGCCACGTGGCGCTGGATGAGCACATGCTGGCCGAGGAACACCGTTCCCATCCCACCGTTGGCGAGCCGCCGGATCACCCGATAGCGCCCGTCGAGCACCTCGCCGGTCGCGAGCTGGTCGGCTCGGGCGAAGCCCCTCGCTGTCACGACCTCTAGCATGCTCAAGGCCACGTGCAGGAACGCGACCAGCCCGCACCACACGTAGGCGTGAGGCAAGCCAGCACAGCGGCCCTGTTTCGGTACCTGATTCCCCGGGCAACCCGGCAATCTGTGGCGCCGCCACAACACTGTCGCCCGTGTGCGTCGACGCCTGTCTGCGAATGGCCGTCGGACTGCCCGACAGGCGTCGGAACGCCCTACAGGCAAACCGGGTCGCCGCGACGTCATCTCCGCGATACAAGATCGCTTGCCACCCATGCCGGTCATTGTGTTCCGACCGTCCCTCGTGCTGTGCGCCCTCGCGGCGCTCGCTCCCGCGTGTCACAGCGACCGCGCGACGCCCGGCGACGCACCACCGGGCGGCGGCGACGCGGTCGATGGCGTCCAGTGCGGCGGCGCGAGCGGTGTCTTCCCGACGTTCGACAAGACCTGCTCGATCGCAGACGACTGCGCGATCGGTATCCACCAGACCAACTGCTGCGGCGCCACGGTGGCGATCGGCCTCGCCAAGGCGGAGCTCGTACGGTTCGACGCCGACGAGAAGGTCTGCGTCGATCAGTATCCGCCGTGCGCCTGCCCGGCGACGCCCACGGCCGCCGAGGACGGGCACACGCCGGTGGCCGGCCAGTCGATCATCGTCGACTGCGTGTCGCGCCGCTGCATGACCTCGGTACGCTGACGGCGCATGACGGCTGGTGAGGTCTGGGACTCCGCGGCGAGGAGTCGCCACCCCATTTACTCCGGTGTAACACCCGAGTTTCGCCACATTGGAGTGGTCGGCAGTGGCCTTGCGGCTGCATTCTGGGCGGGCATGGAGCAGGTGGTCGCGTACGCGGCGCTGGCCGCCACCGTCGGGCTGGCCGTGACCCGGCCGCGGCTCGGGCGCTACCGCGTCACGCCGGGCGCGGCCGCCCTGGCCGGGGTGCTCGCGCTGATCGCCGCGCGCCTGCTCACGCCGCACATGATGCTCGAGGCCGCTCGCGTGCAGTGGCGACCGCTGGTGACCCTGACGTCGATCATGATCCTCACCGGCGTGGTGCACGAGGTCGGCGCGTTCGAGCGGCTCGCGGCGGTCATCGAGCAGCGCGCGCGGACCGGCACGCGCTCGGCCGCCTCGGCGTTCACGCTGGTGTTCGCGCTCGCGGCAGCGACGCCGTCGCTGCTCAACAACGACGCCGCGATCCTGATCCTGACGCCGCTCGTCGTCGCGCTGACCCGCCGGCTCTATCCGCGGCGACCGGAGATCACGATCGCGTTCGCGTTCGCCGTGTTCCTGGCGCCCGGGGTCGCGCCGTTCATCGTGTCGAACCCGATGAACATGATCGTCGCCGAGTACGCGGGCCTGGGATTCAACGCCTACGCGGTGGTGATGGTGCCGCTGTCGCTGGTGGGCGCGCTGCTCACCTATGGCGTCCTGCGCTGGGTGTATCGCGGCCTCCTGCGCTCGGCGCCGGCGGCCGCGCCCGCGCCGCGCACGGTGTTCCATCGCCACGCCGGCGAGCGCCCGGCGGTGCTGCTCATGCTCGCGGTGTTCATCGCGTATCCGATCGCGGCCGCGCTCGGCGCCGAGATCTGGACCGTGGCCGCCGCGGGCGCGCTCGCCTCGCTCACCGTGTGCCGGATCTACGACGTGGCGCCGCTGCGCAAGGCGGCCTCGCACGTCTCGCTCGACATCCTGGTGTTCCTGTGGGGCATCTTCCTGGTCGTGCAGGGCCTGCGGTCGGTCGGCGTCGTCGACGAGCTCCGCGCGCTCTACGCCGCGGCGCCCGCCGGCAGCGGGTCGCAGCTCGCGACGATCGGCGTGGCCTCGGCGCTCGGCTCGGCGGCGATCGACAACCACCCGATGTCGATCCTCAACATGCTGGCGCTCGACCGCTCCCACGGTCCGGCGCCGCTGCTCGCCGCGCTGATCGGCGGCGACATCGGCCCGCGCCTGCTGCCGATCGGCTCGCTCGCCGGCCTGCTCTGGGTCGACCTCCTGCGCCGCTCCGGCGTCGAGATCGGCGTCGGCCGCTTCATGCGCCTCGGCACGCTCGTGCTCGCGCCGACGCTGGCGGCCTCGCTCGCGATGCTCTGGCTGCTGCGCTGACGCGCGCTACAGCGCGGTCAGGAACGCGACCAGATCGGCTTCCTCCTGCGCCGTGAACACGAAGCCGAGCTTGGCCTCGTAGTGGCGCACGACCTCGAGCAGGGTGTTTGCGATGCCGTTGTGGAAGTACGGCGCGCGCGCGGCGAGCCCACGCAGGTTGGGCGTCTTGAAGCGATTGAGATCGGCGAACAGGCCGCTGCGGATGCCGCGCCCCGGGTCGGTGCTCTGGACGATCGCGCCGTCGCTGATGCGCTGGAACGTGTAGACCGCCATGTCGGGGCGGGCGACGTCGGGCCGCGACGCGCCGATGTCGAACAGCGTGCCGCCGACGTTCTGGCCGTTGTTGGCCGCGTTGTGGCAGCCGCGACAGCTGCGGCCGCTCGGCGCGTTCACGTTGTTGAAGATCTCCTGGCCGCGATAGAGCGCCCGCCGCCCCGGGCTGCCGGTATTCGCCCATGTGTCGTACAGGTCGAACCGTGCGTTGACCAGCGCCTGCGTCGCCATGGCCTCGGGGCCGCCCTTGGCATTGCCCGCATCGAGCCGGCCGGTGCCGTCGACCGTGAGCTGGGCGTTCGACAGCGCCATCTCGAAGTCCACGATGTCGAAGATGATGGCGTCGGACGCGGGGGCGCCCTGCTGCGCACCGGTGACGTTGCTGCGCGCCTGCTTGATCA
>DATIPJ010000809.1:0-4311 GCA_035472155.1 Kofleriaceae bacterium | reverse complement strand
CGCCAAGGACGGCAAGCTCGCGTTCCCGAACGCGACCGTGCGCGCCGCCAAAGCCGAGGCCGACCAGTGGCTCAGCCAGGCGAACCTCGACAAGGCGCCGGACGCGATGAAGGGCTTCTTCCAGGGCGCGCAGGCGTCGGTGAATCCGTACGCCACCGCCGGCAAGTTCAAGCCGTTCGAGGGCGAGACCGAGCTGGTCCCCGGCGTGCGCGCCGTTCCCTCCGTCGGCCACACCAGCGGTCACACGATCTACGTGGTCACGAGCAAGGACCAGAAGATGGTGATGTGGGGCGATCTGATCCACGTCGCCGCGGTGCAGTTCCCCGATCCGTCGGTGACGATCCAGTTCGACACCGACTCGAAGAAGGCGATGGCAGAGCGCAAGAAGGCGTTCGCCGACGCTGCCAAGACCGGCTACTACGCCGCGATCGCGCACGTCTCGTTCCCCGGCATCGGTCAGCTGCGCGCCGAGGGCGCTGGCTACCGCTGGCTGCCGGTCAACTACGTCGCCAGCACCCCAGCGAAGTAATCGCATCGCGGGCGGCGGCCGAGCGCCGCGTCGCTGCCCCGACCTGCGCCGCGCGTGGCGCCGTCCGCGACCTGCCGGTCAGTGCTTGGTGCGCGGCGCGACGGCGCGCGTGCCGACCGGGGGCGTTTGCTTGCCGACCGGCGGCGGATCGAGGCCCAGTGGCACCTCGCGCGCCCAGATGCGGCCCTTCTTCGCGGTCGCGAGAAATTCGCCGATGGCGCTGCCCGCGGTGAGCTCGATGACCCCCGCGTCGGGCGTGACGCGCGCGGCGTCGAGCAGCGGCTTCGCGTCGTCGGTGGCCGCGATGACCTTGCAGTGGACGAACGCGTCGCCGACCCATTGGATCGCGGCCGGGTCAGCGAGCAGCGCGTCGATGCCTGCGCCCGGGACGAGCGCGACGGCGTCGAAGATCACCGACGGGCCGCCCGCGATCGTATGGTGAGCCGGGACGACGGTGCCATCGGCCCCGCGCGCGCCGCCGATCCGCGGCGCCACCAGCTCGACGGCCGCGTGCTCGCCCTCGAGCGCTGCGGTCAGCTCGGCGACCAGCTCGCGGTCGAAGCTATCGCCGACGAGGATGCCGACCACGCGGCCGCGCAGCGTCGCCGGCGCCTTGGCCAGCATGCTGAGCGCCGGTGACGGCGGCAGGTCGCGCGGCTCGCGCGCCATGCGGACCTCGTCGGCCATGCCCTGCATGCCCATCGCGGTGGCGACCCGGTCGTGCAGCTCGGGCTCGATGTTCTTGAGGTGCCCGAGCATGCGCGTGCGGACCGCCACCGTCTCGACCTTCGACAGCTCGAAGGTGAAGGCGTTGGCGATGTGGCGCTGCTCGGGCGGCGTCATCGAGCGCCAGAACATGCGCGCCTGGCTGTAGTGATCGGCGAACGTCGGCGAGCGCTCGCGGACCTTGTCGCCCGCGGCGACCCGCGGATAGCTCGCAAACCCGGTCTTGCTCTCGCGCGCGGTGTCGGGCGCGAGCGAATTCGGCTCGTAGTTGACGCGGCCGCGGTCGACCGTCACGCGCGCCATGCCGTCGCGCTGGAAGTTGTGCATCGGGCACTTCGGCCGGTTGATCTCGAGCTCGTGGAAGTTCGGCCCACCGAGCCGCTTGAGCTGGGTATCGGTGTACGAAAAGATCCGCCCCTGCAGCAGCGGGTCGTCGGAGAACTCGATGCCCGGCACCAGGTGCCCGGGGTGAAACGCGACCTGCTCGGTCTCGGCGAAGAAGTTGTCGGGCCAGCGGTCGAGGACCATCTTGCCGATCGGCTCGAGCGGCACGATCTCCTCGGGGATGAGCTTGGTCGCGTCGAGGATGTCGAAGTCGAGCTTGTCGGCCTGCTCCTCGGTCACCGCCTGGATCGACAGCTCCCACTCGGGGAACTCGCCGCGCTGGATCGCCTTGAACAGGTCGCGGCGGTGAAAGTCGTGGTCGGCGCCGTTGATCTTGCACGCCTCGTCCCACAACACCGACGAGGAACCGATCGCCGGCCGCCAGTGCCACTTGACGAACCGCGCGACGCCCTGCTCGTCGATCAACCGATACGTGTTGACGCCGAAGCCCTCCATCATGCGCAGCGAGCGCGGGATGGCGCGGTCGGACATCGTCCACATCAGCATGTGCATCGTCTCGGGCATCAGCGAGACGAAGTCCCAGAACGTGTCGTGGGCCGACGCCGCCTGCGGGAAGCCGCGGTCGGGCTCCATCTTCACCGCGTGCACGAGGTCGGGGAACTTGAGCGCGTCCTGGATGAAGAACACCGGGATGTTGTTGCCGACCAGGTCGAACACGCCCTCGGACGTGTAGAACTTGGTCGCGAAGCCGCGCACATCGCGCGGCAGGTCGATCGAGCCCGCGCCGCCGGCGACGGTCGAGAACCGCACGAACACCGGCGTGCGGACCTTGGGGTACTGCAGGAACGCGGCGCGCGAGTACGTGCGCGCGTTGGGGTAGGGCGCGAACGTGCCGTGCGCCGCCGAGCCGCGCGCGTGGACGATGCGCTCGGGGATGCGCTCGTGATCGAAGTGGGTGAGCTTCTCGAGCAGGTGGAAGTCCTCGAGGAGCGTCGGCCCGCGCGGGCCGATCTTGAGCGAGTTCTGATCGTCGCTGATCGGCACGCCCTGGTTGGTGGTGAGCACCGTCTCCTTGGCGCGCTGATGGAGCTCGCCGCCGCTCCCCACCGCATTGCTGCCGTGACCATTACCGCGGTCGTTCTCGCTCTTTGCCATCGCGCTGGGTGCAGCAAGCGACGTACCAGGCGCGGGCGCGCTGCCCGCGGGCAAATTTCGACGGGGACCGAGCGCGCGCGGCCGCGGCTCGACGCGCTTACCGCGTGCCCGGTCGCACGCCGAGCGTTCGCGCGCGCCAAGTGAGCGCTCTGTGTTAGCTCCCCGCGAGGCGTCGGGCGAGCTCGCGATGCGCGACGCTTCCGACGACATCGCGCGACGGCGGTGCCATCGTCGCGCGGCGGGCGGCGTGGGTGCGCTTGAGCGCGCGCACGCGGTGTGCGGCTTCGCCGACCTTGCGCCGGAACTCGGAGTCGCGCTCGGCCTCGCGGAGCAGCGCCGCGTGTGCAGCGTCCTGGTGCTCCTCGTTCTTGCACAGCAGGAGCACATCGCAGCCCGCGCGGATCGCGGCCACCGCAGCGACGTCGGCGCCCATGTGACCCGCGATCGCCTGCATGTCGAGGTCGTCGCTGATGATCACCCCGCGATACCCGATCCGCTCGCGCAGGAGCCCGGTCATCACCGCCTCGGACAGCGTCGCCGGGCGCGCCGGATCGAGCGCCGCGAACACCACGTGCGCCGTCATGATCATCGGCAGGCCCGCGGCCGCCGCGCGCCGGAACGGCAACAGCTCGACCTCCTCGAGGCGGTCCCAGCCGTGATCGATGCGCGGCAGCTCGAGGTGGCTGTCGGTGGCGGTGTCGCCGTGCCCCGGGAAGTGCTTGCCGCATGGCATCACGCCGGCCGCGTCGAGCCCGCGCGCGAACGCGAGCGCTCGGCGAGCGACCTCCTCGGCGGACGTGCCGAACGCGCGGTCGCCGATGATCGGGTTGGCCGGGTTGGTGTGCACGTCGAGCACCGGCGCGAAGTCGATGTCGAAGCCGAGCGCGGCGAGCTCGTCGCCGATCGCGCGGCCGACCTGCTCCGCGATCGCCTCATCCTCGGGCGGGGCGAACCGATCGTGGGCCCGCATCGCGGGCCACACCGTCGCCGGCGCCCGCACGCGCTGGACCACACCGCCCTCATGGTCGACGGCGATCAGCGCGGGCGTGCCGTCGGGCGCACTGCGGTGCAGCTCGCCGAGCAGCGCGGCCAGCGCGTCGAGGTCGACCCGCTCGGGAGCCCCGGCGATCGCCAGGTTGCGCTTGAACACGAGCGTGGCGCCGGCGTCGCCGCCCTCGAGCCGCGCGCGCAGCTCGGGCGGTACCGACGGCCCCGCGAAGCCGATCCACAGAAGCTGCCCGACGTCGTCGCGCACGCTGCGAACGTAGCCCGGCCCGCGGACCGGCGCCACTCGGCGGCCGCGCGCTACTTCTGGAACGACTGCGCCTCGCCGACCAGCTCGAGCCGCTCGGGCGAGTTGCTGGCGCTGTACACGACCACGGTGCGCACCGTCGGGAAGCGCAGCGCGATCACCAGCTCCTTGCGGCCGTCACCGTCGAGGTCGATCACCCCGAGCAGGTCGAGCATGACCACCGCGCGCGCGTCCGGCGACTTGCCCGGCGTCGCCTCGGGCGCCAGCCGCACGTCGTACAGCGTGAACTTCGGCGCGCACGCCG
>DATIPJ010000808.1:0-16194 GCA_035472155.1 Kofleriaceae bacterium | reverse complement strand
GTCGCCGCCGGTGGCATGGGTCGGATCGTTGGTGTCGCGCCGGAACGTCCAGCTGTAGAGCGTGAGCGCGCCCTCGACGCGGATCTCGAAGGAGCCCAGTCGCGCCGCGGCCCCGAGCGCACCGCGCACGCCGTAGACCGACGCGCCGACCTTGTAGCGGTCCTCGAGCGCGCCGCCGTGCAGCACCAGGCGCTGCTCGATCGCCGCGTACGGCTCGAGCGGCCCGAGCAGCAGCGACGCGCGGCCGCCGATCCGCACCGCCTGGTACGCCGCGTCGGGCACCAGCGCCAGATCCTTGGCCTCGCCGTGGAACCGGAAGCGGTCGTCGACATAACCGGCGCCGACCTCGACGGTCGCGACATCGGACACCGTCCAGCGCTGGTGGAGGCTGATCTCGAGGCTCTGCCACGCCGTGGTCAGCGAGGTCGGCGTCGTCGAGCCGTCGGGGTTGTGGATCGGAACGGCCTGCGGGTTGACCCCGTACTCGAACCGGCCGTACAGCGCGAGCCCGGGCAGGACCTTGAGCCCGAGCAGCGTCGTCGGCCACAGCTCGAGCACGGGGCCGACCAGCACCTGCGCCGCCTCGCGCTCGTCCTGCTCGACCGCCGGCCGCATCGAGGGGTCGATCGCGTACGTGAACTGGCGAAAGCCGATATCGAGCGCGCCCGAGACCTTGATCGCGGGCGTGCGCCGGCGCGGCGGCGCCTGCACGGTCGCTGCGATCGCCGCATCGGGCGGCAGCAGCGCCGCGGTCGCGGCCGGCGCCGACACCGTGGCCTCGCCGCCGGCCTCGATCTCGATGAAGTCGTCGTAGATCTGCTTGCCGTTCTTCTCGAGCGCGACATGGTGGCCGCCGGCCTGCACGTTCTCGATGCGCTGCGGCGCCACGCCCAGGTCCTGGTCGTCGACCTTGATCGTCGCGCCGCTCGCCCCCTCGACGACGAGCGTGCCGACCGCAGGCTCGAGCTTGTAGCTCAGCTTGAGCGGCCGCGGGCGCTTCTTGACCACCAGGCTCTCGATCACCGGGCGCCGGTTCTCGGCCTCCACGATGATCGCGGTCTCGCCGACCGGCGCATCGATCGTGCAAGGCGTGGTGCAGACCTCCCCGTCCTCCTTGAGCCCGAAGTAGACCTTGGCCCCCGGCGGCTCGGTCTCGATCGTCACCTTGCTCGTCTTCGCCGGGGTATCGGCGTGCGCGGTGCGCGGCCCGACCGCGGCGAGCGCAGCGACCGCGGTGAACGACGAGCACATGGCGAGGACGAGCGCTCTTGCCACGGCAGGATGATAACGCGCCGTGATCTCGATTGCAGTCGCGATCGCGTAGAGCGCGACCATCCACTAGTATTGCAGGATGGAACGAAGTGTTAAGGGACTGCTCGGCGGTGGGCTCAGGCCCAACGACCCGCGGCGGTTCCTGATCGAGGCGATGATCGGCGCGATGAACGCCGATGGCGTCGTCGACCCGCGGGAGACCGCCGCGGTCGAGCGCCAGATCGCGAGCCACCCGCTGTTCGCAGGACTGGGGCCCGGGGCGGCCCGGACGCTGATCGATCTCTCCAACGACGCGATCCGGTTCGCCGGCAACGCGTTCGGCCGCGCGCCCGCGATCGCCAAGGGCCTGCCGGCGCGCATCCATCGCCTCGCCGCGTACGGCATGGCCGCCGAGGTCGCGGTCGCCGACGAGCAGCTGGTCGACGGCGAGCTGCAGTTCCTCGAGGCGCTGCGCATCGCGCTCCGCATCGCGCCGCTCGAGAGCGAGGCCCTGGTCGCCGAGGCGCGCGCGGGCCGGCTGTCGGACTACCTCGACGATCGCTACCACCGGATCAAGACGCTGGTCCCGGTCGCGTGCGAGGTGTTCGCGCTGCGCGCGCTCGGCCGCGGCATGGCCAACGATGAGGACCGCTTTCGCATCCGCGATTTCTTCCTCGCGATCCCCGATCTCGCGCTCGCCAAGGACGAGCTCGAGTCCGAGCTGTTTCGCGCGTTCCGCCGGCCGCGCGCGCGCGACGCCCAGGTGTTCGGCGAGCTCGCGCACGTCGCCACCACGCTGCCCGATCCGGTCGATCGCTACTGGATGATGGTGTACACGCTCGTCGCCGAGCTACCGGCGACGGTGCCGAGCTGGCGCGTGATCCCATTCACGGGCGTCATGCAAGCGGCGTTTCAGATCACCGACACGGACATGGAGCTCGCAGTTGTCGATGCGCTGACGTTTCCGCCTGCGATGCCGCGGCCGATGTGACCGCGCGCTGACCGGTGAACGCCAAATGTGCATAATGGACAACACGCCATGATGTCGGAAACCATCGAGCTGGTCGAGCGCGTGCGGCGCCGCCTCAAGGAGCACGAGAACCGGTGCGAGATCGCCGGGCCAGCCCCCGAGTCAGCCATCTCCGCCGCCGAGACCGCCCTCGGCTGCGTGTTCCCGCCCTCGTACCGGACGTTCCTCCGCACCTTCGGATGCATCACGATCCCACCCCACCTCGGTGTCGTGCACGACTTCGTCGGCGTCGCGAACGGCCAGGCCCACGACGCCGGCGCGCCGGAGCATGCCGCGCCCAATGGAATCGATGCAATCGGTGCAAGCGATGTAGTGCGTCGCACGCTTCAGGCCCGCGCGGAGGGCCGCCTCGGCGACCATCTCGTCGTCGTGGGCATCGGCGCCCAGCACCAGGAATGGTTTTGCCTCGATGTCAGCCGGCCGAGCAGCGCGGGCGAGTATCCGGTCCGCATGTTCGATGCCCGCGACAACGCCCTCGACCAGCAGTTCTATGAGGACTTCGGCCAGATGCTGGCCGAGGTCATGGGTTTCGTGGCCGACAGCCTCGAACAGCCGCTCGACTGACCCCTGGGAATCGGCTAACGCAGGCGCCCGCTTCTGCTATAGGTTCTTTGAGTGAGCGAATCGAGCGGAGCCCGGGGCGAGCCGCCGGAGGCGCGGTCGGCCCGGAATTGCGAAGCGAGAGACGCTCGGAAAACAACGACTCGGCCGACGTGGGCTCGGTGGGTCACGAGGATCTCGCTGATCCTTGCGCTCGTCGCCCTCGTCTTCACCATCCACGACATCGGCCTGCGCACGCTCGCGACCTACTTTCGCCGGATCGGCTGGTGGTGGATCGCCGTCGCGATCCTCGAGGTGATGATCACGACGCTCGACGCGCTGGCGATCCGCGCGTTCCTGTCGCCCGAGCAGGGCAAGGTCAAGCTGCGCAGCACGGTCCTGTCACAGCTCGCCGGGCGCGCGGTCAACGCGGTCACCCCGAGCGGCAACCTCGGCGAGGCCGTGAAGGTCTCGGTGCTGGTCGAGCACGTCAGCCAGTCGCGCGCCGTGTCGACGATCTTGCTCTACAACGTGGTGAGCTTCTCGGTCGAGCTCATGATCGTGGCGGTCGCGGCGCCGATCATGGTGATGCTGGTCGCGATGCCGCCCTCCGTGCGCGGCCTGATGATCCTGACCTGCATCGTGTGCTCGGTGATCGCGATCGGGCTCTACACGCTGGTGCGCCGCGGCGTGCTCGAGAGCTTCGCGCGCGCCGCGACCCGGATCTGGGTCCCGGGCCTCGCGACCGTGCGGCACTGGATCTGGAAGGGCGGCGCGCCGTCACGATATCTGTTATCGCAGACGCGCTACGAGCGCTGGGAGGACCGCCTGCGCGCGGTCGACAGCAAGATGCACCTGTCCTCGGGGGCGCGCCGGCGCGACCGCTGGCTCGGCATCGCGGCGGTGACCGCGTCGCGACTGTCGTCGATGCTGCTCTCGCTGCTGATCCTGCATGCGGTCGGCGAGTCGATCACCCTCGGCTTCATCGCGGCCTACACCGTCGGCGGCTTCATCATCTACATGGTGTCGAGCCTGGTACCCATGGGGGTCGGCATCAGCGAGGGCGGCAACTACGCGCTGTTCCGCGTGCTCGGCGAGAACCCGGCGCGCGGCGTCACCCTCGTGCTCGCGCGGCGCGTCACGCTGATCGTCTACGCCGCGATCGGTCTGGTGCTCGTGACGGCGAGCGAGACCGTCCAGCGCGCGCGAGAGCGCCAGGCCGAACGAACGGGCGTCGCGCCGCAGCAGGCGCAGGCGCAAGCGCAAGCATTGCCGTTGCCGCTGGCCGAGGTTCGCCTCGTGACACCACCACCGGTGGCGCCGGCGTCCGCGACCAAGGCCGCCGACTGAGGCGCTCGTAGCGCTCGCGGCGCACTGCGGCACGACCAGTCGGTCGGGGAACCGCGCGGCGCAAGTGCGCTTCGTGAGCCAGACTAGCTGAGCGCTCGGGGGGCAGTGCGGCGGATAGGCGCAGTTCGTGATCTCGCTCGGCACCGTCGCCGGCGCCGCGAGCCATGCGATTGTTCCTGGTATATCTTTCCTTCCCATCCCATCCGACGGAGCCTGTTCTAATGGCGTTCTCGCTCGATAAACAAGGCATCTCGATCACCGAGATTCATCGCAATGCGTCGCCCGCGTTCCTGTACGAAGCGGCCCTCCGGTTCGAGAAAGGCTCGACGATCTCGTCGACCGGTGCGCTGATCGCATACTCCGGCAAGAAGACCGGCCGCAGCCCGACCGACAAGCGCGTCGTCGACGAGCCCGAGGTTCGCGACGATGTGTGGTGGGGCAACGTCAACATCAAGCTCGACCCGCACAGCTTCCTGGTCAACCGTGAGCGCGCGGTCGACTACCTCAACACCCGCGAGCGGCTGTACGTCATCGATGGCTACGGCGGCTGGGATCCCAAGCACCAGCTCAAGATCCGCGTGGTCTGCGCGCGCGCGTACCACGCCCTGTTCATGCACAACATGCTGATCCGCCCGACCGCGGAGCAGCTCGCGTCGTTCGGCGAGCCCGACTACGTGATCTTCAACGCCGGCGGCTTCCCGGCGAATCGCCACACCACGGGCATGACGTCGACCACCTCGGTCGACCTGTCGTTCGAGCGCCGCGAGTTCGTCATCCTCGGCACCGAGTACGCCGGCGAGATGAAGAAGGGCGTGTTCACGATCATGAACTACCTGATGCCGAAGCAGGGCGTGCTGTCGATGCACTGCTCGGCCACCCAGGCGCGCGAGGGCCACGACACGTCGATCCTGTTCGGCTTGAGCGGCACCGGCAAGACCACGCTGTCGGCCGATCCCAAGCGCCTGCTGATCGGCGACGACGAGCACTGCTGGACCGACCAGGGCATCTTCAACATCGAGGGCGGCTGCTACGCCAAGGTCATCAAGCTCTCGAAGGAGCAGGAGCCCGACATCTGGAACTCGCTGACGTTTGGCGCCGTGCTCGAGAACGTGACCTACGAGCCGACCTCGCACCTGGTCGACTACGACAACACGTCGATCACCGAGAACACGCGCGGCAGCTACATCCTCGACACGATCCCCAACGCGAAGCTGCCCGCGGTGGGCGGCCACCCGAAGAACGTCATCTTCCTGACCGCCGACGCGTTCGGCGTCTTGCCGCCGGTGTCGAAGCTGACGCCCGGCCAGGCCATGTACCACTACATCTCGGGCTACACCGCCAAGGTCGCCGGCACCGAGGTCGGCGTGAAGGACCCCGAGCCGACGTTCTCGCCGTGCTTCGGCGGCCCGTTCCTGGTCTGGCATCCGACGAAGTACGCCGAGATGCTGTCGGAGCGGCTCAAGAAGCACGACGCGCAGACCTGGCTGGTCAACACCGGCTGGTCGGGCGGCGCGTACGGCACCGGCGCGCGCATCAAGCTCAAGTACACGCGCGCGATCATCGACGCGATCCACTCGGGCGCGCTCGCCAGCGCCCCGACGCAGATCGATCCGGTGTTCGGGCTCACGGTGCCGACGACCTGCCCCGACGTCCCGAGCGAGATGCTGATGCCGCGCAACACGTGGGCCGACAAGGCCGCGTACGACGAGAAGGCCAAGAAGGTCGCGTCGCTGTTCCGCGAGAACTTCAAGAAGTACGAAGCGCAGGCCTCGGCCGAGGTCCGCGGCGGCGGCCCGAAGCTGTAATCGGGCGGCGGCCGCTCACGACACCGGCGGTGTCACGAGCGCGAATGCGGCCCCCTGCGGATCCATCAGCTGCACGATGCGCTGGCCGCCGGGGACGGGCATCGGCCCGTTGAGCACGCGGGCGCCCTTGGCCTTTGCGCGGTCGAGCGCAGCCTCGAGGTCGTCGACCGTCACGTAGAACATCCATGACGTCGGTACCTCGCCGCCGAACGGCGTCTGCATGCCCTTGGGCTTGGTCATCATGCCGCCGAGCTGCTTGCCGCCGCGGCCCCACAGCAAGTACTTGCCCATGGCCCCCATGTCGAACTCGTCGAGCTTCTCCCAGCCGGCGATCGCCTGATAGAACTTGAACGCAGCCTCGTGGTCGGTGGTGTAGAGCTCGTTCCACGAGAACTCGCCGGGCTTGGCGACATCGTGCGAGGCCATGTCGCCGCTCGGCGCGAACACCGAGACCGTCGCTCCCTGCGGATCGGCGATCACTGCGAACCGCCCGACCGTCGGGATGTCCTCGGTCACGAACATCTGGCCGCCGAGCGCCTTGACCTGCTCGACGGTCTTGTCCACGTTCGCGACCTGGATGTGCACCAGCCAGTGCGGCGGTGTCCCCATCTTCCGGGCCGGCTCGGGCAGCGCCATGACGCCGCCGAGCGGGCCCTGGCTGCCTACCCACATCGTGTAGTCGCCCTCGCCGAAGCGCTCGGTCTTCCAGCCGACGACGTGCGTGTAGAACGCCATCGCTGCCTTGGGGTCCGTGGTGAGCAGCTCGTACCAGACAAGACGTCCCGTGTTGGTGTCGGTCATGGCAGCAGGATGGAGGAGGCCCACGGGATCGGCAAGATGAGGAAACGGGGTTGCGGCCGTGAGCGGTATGCGAAAAGCCTCTGATCATGGGAGTCGATCTACATGTGGTGTTCGCGGCGACGCTCACCGCCGAGGAAGTGTTCGCGTTGCCCGCGCGGCTCAACAGCGCGCCGGCCGTCGAGGCGGCGTGCCGCGCATACCGCGAGCAACGGTTCCCCCGCGCGTCCGGCGTCGAGCGGGAGCGATGGAGATGGGATGACCTGTGGCCCGCGATCACAACCCCAACGTCGATCCTCGAGGCCTGGGCGTCGCCCACGCAAGGCTGTCCGCCGCTGCACGGCCCGCCGGGACTGCTGTGGCTGGAGCCTCATCAGCTCAGGCTCTCGCCCCTTGCGACGCTCTCGGGCTTCGCTGCCGACTACGAGGGCTGTCAGTCGCCGATCCGTCGAGTGTGCTGGGCGATCGCCCGCGAGCTCGGCGTCGATCGGGTGCTCTATCTCCCTGACTCCGGTGACTGGCCGCCCGAGGTCGGGGACCTTGGCGACACCCCGTTCGACGAAGCGCGTGCGCGGCTGGCGGCGTGGGCACCGCCGGTCTCCGCGATCGGCGCACTCGGCTATGGCAGAGCCGTTCGCAATGGCTATCACTATGCCGATGGCGCGTTGCGCCGCCCTGACGGTACGGCGCTCTCCGAGGCCGAGATCATGCCGTGCCGGAGCTGGATCACCTCGGGCGGCGTCGCCACGTATCACGACGGAACGCTCGTGCCGCCGGAGGAGCTCGCACGCACCGATCTGCGGGCCGGCTTCGCCTATTACGTCGACGACTTTCGCGATCTGGAGTGACGGCGTCCGTCCGCTACTCGGCGACGAGCGCATCGACGACCCAGCAGCTGGTGAGCGCATGATCGTGGTGGCGGAGGTGGTGCAGGAGCGGCGCGGATCCGCCCGCCGTCTCGAGCGCATCGGCCAGCACGACGAACGCCTCCGCGTCACCGCGCGAGGCGGCCTGCGCGAGCGATCGGACGACCGGCGTGCGCCATGCATCCTCGATCGGTGCGCGGAGGTCGACGATGGCCACGATCGACCTGGGCGCGTGGATACCGCGTTGCTTGACCCCGACGGCGAGCGCGCCTCCATCGGGGTGCGCGGCCAGCGAGCGCGGCGAGCCCGGCCCCGGTGCTGCGTGCGAAGCGAACGCGGTCGCGGCGTCCAGCAGGCACAGCTCTCCGCCGATGCTCACGCTGGCAGCTCCGCCGTGCGGGATCGCGCAGACATCGACGATGCTGTCGACCAGGTACGTCGAGGTGAGCCCGAGGTCCCTGACCGAGGGCGGCTCGCGTCGCGTCGCGTCCCGGATGCGCTGTCGTTGCCAGCGCCGGTCGAGCGACCATGCGTCGAGCTCGCCACGGCGCCCACCGGTGATGAGGCGATCGCCGGCCCTTGCCAGGGCGGTGATGCTGCTGTTGCCCTCGACATCGACGACCTCGGGCGATCCCGGGTCATCGATGCTCGCAACGACGATGCGACCCTCACCGTACTGTCGCAACCCCAGGAGCAGGTGCGGATCATCGATCACCTCGAGCTCGCCGTGATTTCCGGTGACCACGCGGTCACCGATCACGAGGAGGCGCTGGCTGCCGGATGGCTGCACCGCGCCACGATGAACGACGTCGGGCAGCGCCACCTTCAGGACCAGGTCGGACACCGCGCCACGGTGATTGCGCACCAGCGCCATGCCCTGGTGCAGTGCCACGCCGCTGGCGAGTGCGACGAAGCGAGCGTTGCCCGAGTAGTCCAGCTCGATGGCGTGGACAGGGCGAAGCTCGAGGCCATCGACCTCGAAGACCACCACGCGTCCGCCACGCTGCCGCGGCCCCCAGCTCGACGCCACCAGGTGCCTGGCGTCCGCGGAGAAGCACAGGCCCGAGACAGCGCCTCCGCCGAGCTGGGGCAGGTCCTCGTGCGAGAACACGCGACTGTGACCCGAGGCGTGATCGACCAGCATGACGCCTCCGCGTCCGTTGTATGCCCCGCCGCCGATCGCGAGCCGACCGCCATCGCGAGAAAACACGAGCGCGTACGGCGTCCACGGCGTCGTGATCGTGCGCAGTGTGGGTAGGGCGGGGCCGCCCACGGTGGGTGGATGCACGATCGTCATGGAGGCTGACAGTATGGATCCGCACCACTGTGGGGCTCGGTACGCGTCCTGGCAGGGAACGGCACGGCCACGTGAGCTTCGCGATCATGGCGGCTGGCCCGAGGTAGCCGCGCACTAACGTGACCGCATGCCATTCCGGCGTCTCATCACAGCGATCCTGATAGCCGCGGTCGGTCGGCTCGCAACTCCGGCCCGGGCCGACGATGTCATCCGCGGCCACACGGTCGACCGGCCGGCCGAGGGGCTGGTCATCGGAGCCGCGCTCGGTGCGGCGCTCGGGCTGTCGGCGATCCCGGTGTCGACCGCGCGCGCGCTGTGGACGCGCGAGCTGTTCGGCGAGGCCGACGCTGCCGTGCACGCGCGGTTCTCGCCGCGCGCGGCGGCGCTGTCCGACGCGGCGCTCGCCGCCACGGTCGCGGCGCCCGTCGCATACCTGACCGGCAACACGATCGAGGACGCGGACGGCGATCGCCTGATGCTGTACGGCGAGGCGCTCGCGATCAACCTCGCACTGTTCGAGGGCGCCAAGCACCTCGTGCAGCGGCCGCGCCCGTACCTGTACTCGCAGCTGCCGGAGGTCCGGCGCTACGCCGCCGCCCAGGGCAAGGACGCCTATCAGTCGTTCTACTCGGCGCACGCCGCCACCGCGTTCTGCGCGGCCACGGCGGGCGCCTACCTCGCCGCGACCAGCACGCGCAGCCGCGGAGCGCGCGCGGCGGCGTGGGGCAGCGGCTTCGCGTCGGCGGCCGCGGCCTCCAACTTGAGAGTGCGCGCCGGCAAGCACTTCTACTCGGACATCCTGATCGGCAGCGTCATCGGCATGGCGATCGGCTACGCCGTGCCTGCGCTCCACGCCGACGGGCGGCCCTACGCGCCGAGCCGCGCCGACCTCGGCGCCGCCGCCGCGGGCGTGATCGGCGGCGGGCTGGTCAGCCAGCTCCTGCCGCTCGAGCGCCGCCCCGCTGAGCTGAGCCGCGGTCGGCGCGCCTGGCTGCGCCGCGCCAACCTGAAGGTCGGGCCCCTGCAGGTCCCGAGCGGCGCCGGGCTCGGCATCGGCGGCAAGCTGCGCTGAAAGTTGACACAAGGTTGACATTGCGCTCCACCATCGTGGCGCGCATGCATCCGGTCCTCGCCGCACGGCTCGCCCACCAGCACCTCGCCCGGCCCACGCGATCGGCGCCCGATGTCGTCGCCGCGATGGCCGCCATCCAGGCCCAGGACTACGCCGGCGCGCGGTGGGCGCTCGGGCTCCGCGTGCCCGGCGCGACCGAGGCCGCGATCGAGCGCGCGCTCGAGGCCGGCGCGATCGTGCGCACCCACCCGATGCGCGGCACCCATCACTTCGTATCGGCGGGCGACGTCCGCTGGATGCTGCCGCTGCTCGCGCCGCGCGGGCTGGTCCGGAGCGCGCCGCGCTGGCGCCAGCTCGGCCTCGACGCCACGACCCTGGGCGCGGCGATGCGCGCGCTGTCCCGCGCGCTCGAGGGCGGCCGGCACCTCGTGCGCGACGAGCTCGCCGCCGTGCTGCGCGGCGCCGGCATCGCCACCGACGGCGGCCGCCTCGGCGAGGTCCTCATGCACGCCGAGCTGACCGGACTGGTGTGCAGCGGCTCCCGCCGCGGCAAGCACATGACGTTTGCGCTGCTCGACGAGCGCGTCCCGCCGCAGTCCGCGATCGATCGACCGGACCTTGCGAACCGCGGCGCCGCCCTCGCCGAGCTCGCCGCGCGCTACTTCGCCACCCGCGGCCCGGCGACCCTGCGCGACTTCGTGTGGTGGAGCGGCCTGACGATGGCCGACGCGCGCGCCGGCGCCGAGTCCGCGCGCGGGCTGGTCTCGCAGACCATCGATGGCACGGTCTACTGGCGCGGCCCGACACAGCGCGCGCGGCCCGCGCACCGGGCATACCTCCTGCCGCCCTTCGACGAGTACGCCGTCGCGTATCAGGCGCGCGACCTGCTCGGCGAACCACCGCGCCGCGCGACCTCGTGGGCCCGAGCCGAACCGATCGATTCCGGTCCGCCGCGCAGCAAGGAACGGAATCACCTTACGGCGAGGGTCCCCCTTGCGGGGGGCGCGCTCACGCTGCTCGGGCCGATCGTCGTCGTCGACGGCGTCGTCGCCGGCACGTGGAAGCGCACGCTGGGGCCGCGCGCCGTGGCGATCGAGGTCGCGCCATGGCGCCGCCTCGCGCGCGACGAGGCGGCCGCCGTCGAACAGGCCGCCGCTCGCTACGCGGCGTTCGTCGAGCGGCCGGCCGACCTTCGCGTGCGATCGATCAGTCGCAGCCGAACGAGCTGATGTCGATCGAGAACGCGCGCACGCTGCCGGTGTCGGCGGCGACGAGGTCCTGCGCGTGCAGGGTCCACGTGCCGTTCGGGCTGTCACCCGCGAACGCCGACAGCGGCTGGAACGGCGAGAACGTGCCGGTGAACGGTGCGTCGGTCAGCAAGACGCTCTCGATCGAGCTCGCCGCGTCGTCGTCGAGGATCGTCTGGCAGAAGTTGTTCCCGCTGTTGAACGGTCCGCCCGCCTCGCTGAGCACCGTCACCGTGCGCCCGGTCGGCGAGCGCAGCGACAGGATCAGGTCACCGGCCCACGAGTGGTCGATGCCGACCGTCGTCGCAGCCACCGCCGTGGTGCACGTCGTGCCGTCGATCTTGAACTTCAGCTTGGCGATCGTCCCCGCGAACCCGGTGACGTCGAACGGCACGTCGACGCCGGCCGGGTCACCGAGCGGGATGAACACCGGCGCGCCGCCGTACGCGAAGTTCGTGAACTGACCCGCGCCGCCGGTCTGGATCGAGAAGTTGAACACCACCGGATGCGCGCCGTTGCCGGTGTAGTTGATCGTCAGCGTGAACGGCAGCGCGTCGCCGCAGATCGCCGTCGGCTGGACGAAGAACGAGAACGGCTGGTTGTTCGACGCGGCACCGGCCGAGGGGATGTTGTTGTACGACGCGGTGCCCTGGAGGATGAGCACGTTCGGCGAGCTCGAGGTCAGCACCGCCGAGACCGCCGTGGCCGCCGCGCCGCCGGCGTTGTTGATCGCGACGCTGAGCTGCGCCGTGCCGCCCGGCCTGAGCTTGGTGGCGCCGAGCGGCGTCACCGTGACCGCGCCGGCCTCGAGCGAGACCGCCGCGCGCGCGCCGATCCGGGTCAGCGCGTTGAACGCCGAGGCGATGCCGCGGCCGCTGTCGCGATCGGCACCCGCGGCCTCGATGTCGAGCGTGCCGCCGGTCAGCGCGGTGCGGATCTGCGCCGTCGTCTTGATCGGCGTCGCCGCGCGCATCAGCGCCGCGATCGCGCCCGCGTGGGGCGCTGCCGCCGAGGTGCCGAAGAACGGGTTCAGGCCCGAGCCGGCGGGCAGCGTGGTCACCACGCCGTCGGCCGCCGCGATGTCCGGCTTGGCGCGCAGCGAGCCGCCGCCGCTGGCGAACGTCTGGCCCGGCTTGTCGGCGTTGATCGGGTTGTTGTTGCGATCGAAGAACACGCGGCGCGGCCCGTCGCCGCTGAACAGCTCGACCGGCGTGGTCGGGCCGCCGGTGAACTCGCCACCGCCGGCCTTGGCCGCATCGACCGCGGCGACGCTGAACGCGTTGAGCGCGGCGCTGTGGCCGTAGCTCGCGCCGTTGGTGCTGATGCCGTACTGGCCGCGGAACACCTCGGTGCGGATCGCGCGGGTCTGCGCGCCCGGCTTGGCCGCGACCACGACGCGCAGGCCGGCCGGGATGGTGAACCCGAGGAACTCGAACGGCACGTCATCGCCGTCCTGGATGTCGGTCGCCGCGAGCTGCACGGTGCGCAGGTCAGCGTCGAGGACGAACAGATCGTAGTCGTTGCCCGACGCCGGCAGCGCGAGCGTGCCGGGGTCCGCCCAGTGGAGCAGGAGCGGGCCGCCGGTCGCCTCGACGCGGTTCGAGATCACGCCGTTGCCGAACGAGTGCACGGTGTAGCCCGACGGCAGGGTCGCCAGCGAGCCCGCAGGGCTGAAGTCGCCCTCCCAGGTGCCCGAGGTGCCGTCGCTGAAGTTGCCTTCGTTGCCGGCCGACGAGAAGTACATCGCGCCGTCCTTGGTCACGTCATCCACCGCCTGCGCGATGATGTCGTCCTGGAACGGCGACTCGAAGAAGTAAATGATGTCGTCGACGATGATGTCGCAGCCGAACTCGAAGCGCAGCCGGCGGATGTTGTCCGCGAAGCTCTCCGGGCTGATGAACGCCGTCGCGAAGAACAGCTGCGCGCCGGGCGCCAGATCGTGAACGATCTGCATCATCGCGGTGCCTTCACCGGCGCCGGGTCGGCCGTCCTGGCCGGGGACCGTGACCGTGTCCGCCGGCAGGTCGCCGGTCGCGATCGACTGCTCCTTGAAGTCATCGCTGTCCGACAGCACGCCGACCTTGATGCCGGTGCCGTCGACGCCATAGAACTTGCGCGCGCGATCGGTCGCGTGCGCCTTGTCGCCCTGCGAGACCTTCGAGCCCTGGATCCCGGCGTTGGTCACCGGTGCCGGCGGGTTGGCGTTCCACGCCGCGATCGCCGCCTGGACCGTCGCGACCCGATCCTCCTGGGTCGAGTTGAACCGCGGGTCGAGCCCGGGCTGGTCGATGCGGGCGCTCTCTGCGAGCAGCGCCGGCCGGACTGCCCGGACCGCGGGCTCGGCCGCGAGCGGCTCGAGCTGGTCGAGCGGCATCCACGCGCGCGCGTGATCCGAACCGGTGTTCACGATCTTGCCGCCGAGCGACTCGATCTTGCCGGACAGCTGGCTCATGTCGGCCCGCAGGTCGACGAGCACGCGGCCATCCTTGTCGGTCCTCGACAGCGGCGTGATGCGCCTGTCCACCGGCACCTGGTCCGATAGCGACGCGGCGAACCGGCCGCTCTTCGCATACAGCAGTGCCGACGAGATCTTGCGCTGCGCCGGTGTGCGCGCTTCCTTCTCGCGGATCAGCGCTTCGATCTCCGCGACCGCCTGCGGCGATAGCGTGGCACCGGGGTCACTCGACGGTGGCGGAGGATCCGCCATATCCGAGCTGCATCCCGCCGCGGCCAGAACACCGGCCGCGAGCGGTAACAAGAGTCGCTCCACTGGACGCTTCATTCAGATTCTCCAATCCATAGGGAAAAAATACGAACAGCGGCGACCCCACCATCATCGCCGCGGGTATCCCATGTGGGCACAAGACCCCATAGGGCAGAAATCTCCTACATCACGCTGACGCAACCCTCACGCAACGTCTCGACCGCGCCACGACGATCCAACGCATCTCCCATTGCGTGCTCGCACACTAGAGCGGAAGACACCAGCGCGCGTCCGAATCCGGAGCCCCGGATTCTATATTTTATTGGCACTGACGAGGTGCCCGCGTATCAAGCCCGACGACCGCACGCACGCTCTCGGCGGCGCTCGGCATACTGCGGCAATCACCAAATAAGCAATGACTGCGTTCTCACACGCGCTCCGGCGGAGCGCGCATTCAGGCCGCAATGCGACCTTCGGGTTACAAACCCGTGATCGCATCACCGCGATCGCTCGGCGAGGCGGCGGCGAGCGAGCTCGATACCGCGCCGACTAGAACTCGAAATCGACGCCGGCGAACCAGGTGGCGTCACCGACGGAGAGCTTGCTGTCGGACCCGAAGCCATCGACCTTGGCGAGCGATAGCTCGGCGTAGATCCCGGCGTGCTGAATACCGCTCTGCTGCATCGACATTGCGGTAGACGCGTCGATCCGCTCGGCGCGGATCGCGATGCCGATCGAGCCCTGGAGCCCAGCCGATGCGCCGAGCGCCTTGTTGCCGCAGCCGGTGGACGCCGGGTCGGCGCAGATCTGCGCGACGCTGCCGTTAGAACTCACCCACCACAGATAGTACGACAGCCCCGCACGGACATAGGGTACGACAGGGATGCCGTAGTCGTCGTCGAGCTTGGTGTAGCGATAGGTCGCCGTCAGCGCGATCGGGATCAAGCGAAACGTATTGGTGTCGGCCGGTGAGCGCATTCGGGGGTTGTCCTGGGGCGTGCTGCCATCGACGAACGCGTGCGCGAACCACTGCATGTACCCGATGCTGAAGCCGATCCCAACCTGACCGAAGCCGTTCCACAAGAAGCGGTCGACGTCCAGCATCGGCATCGGCCGCGCGCCGCCAAACATCTGCTTGAAGGGTCCCGGTGTGAGGCCGAGCTTGGAGTCGATACTCGGCAAGTACGGCCCAATACGGATTCCCGCGTGCCAGTGCACGAGGCTCGGGTCGTCGAGCGCGGCCTGGTCGTCCTCCGGCTTGATCGCGGTGTTCTCCCAGTAGGGCTGATAGCTGTTACCCGCGTGGGCGCGCGCGGGAGCGAGTGCGACAATCGCTACACCAACCGCTGCTGCGAGGCGCGGGAGACAGCGCCCGGCGCGCCGCCGATAACGCTTCCACAGCCTGAGCAGCACGGCCGCGGCGAGTAAACCCGGCAGGGTCAGCCAGTGCCAGAGCAGCGCGACGCCGACCAGCGGCGCGAGCACGGTCGCAGCGACCACGCGCAGCGCCCACGAGCCGCGGACAACACCGCCGAGCCGACCCAGCGAATCGTAGTAGACGCCGGTGAGCCAGCGGCCGAGCGCCGTCTGCGCCAGCGTCTCGTCGCGGAACCCGCGCAGGGCGCCGGTGAGCGAGCTGTCGTCGCCATAGGTCTCGGCGAGCAGGCACAGGCCGCCGTCGGCCTTGCCACCCTGGTTATGAATGTCTTCCCAGAAGTCGGTCGATGGGACCGGGGTGACGGTGGAGGTGAAGAACGTGCCGCGGACATTCCAGAACTTGTCCACAGTGAGAAAGACGACCTTGTAAGCAACTCCGTTCTCGAGCCCCTGGACGCGAATGCTGGTCGCAGTCGAGCTCTGCACGTCGCCACACAGAAACATGGGGTTGAGCGCCTGTAGCTCGTCGGGTAGGTCTTTGAGCGCGACCGGGTCGCCGCCATTGGCGACCGGCTGTCCATCCCCGAGAGCAAGCCCTGGTCCCATGCCGCACAGGCTCTGCGCCGTCTGGTAACGCGGATCCGGAGGGTCGCTCACGCCCGGCTCGCCGGTATCGGCTCGCGCACAGAGCACCTGGTAGGCATCCACGTCCGTGGTGCTGTCCGGCGGCGTCCAGCTGATCAGGATCGACTCGTCACCGCCGAACGCGCGATATGCCGTCGGCAGGTCGGGTGGCTTGCTATCGACCTTGATCGTCGTGGAGAGCGAGAAGTCGGTTTGGCCGTCTAGTGGCGGGC
>DATIPJ010000807.1:0-8336 GCA_035472155.1 Kofleriaceae bacterium | reverse complement strand
GGCGCGGATCTCGCCACCCGCGGTGGTGAGCTTCTCGATCAGGAGCTCGCGGATGGCATCGCCGTCGCCGCGCAGGGCCGCGGGCCCGCTGCGCCAGGCGGTGAGCGCGCGCGCGATCGCGATCGGCGGCGGCTCGGGGTGGCGCTGCGCGATCGCGGCGAGCTGGCGCCACAGCGCGCCGTGCGGATCGCGCTCGGCGTCGGCCCACCACGCGGCCGCGGCCTCGGCGGCCTGCTCGGTCAGCTTGCCGAGCTCGCGCTTCTCGAAGAACCCGACGCCGGGGAACGCATGCTCGCTGCCGAGCACGACGTCGAACGCGCGCGCGATCTCGCTCGAGCGGTCCCAGCGCGCGAGCCAGTCGGCCGCGGCGGCGCCGAGCTCGCGCTCGAGCTCGGGGGCCAGGCGATCGGCCCCGAGGTCGACGCGAAGGTCCGGCGCGACGAGCTGCGCGGCGATCTTGGGCTCGCGCAGCTTGCGGCGCAGCGCCAGCTCGGCGTGCAGCTCCTTGAGCACGCGCTCGCCCGCCGAGCCGGGCTGGGTCGGCCACGACGGCGGCTCGACCGGCAGCTTGTGTGGCCCGAGCAGGTAGCGCGCCGGGCGGTCGGTGCCGAGGATCAGCGTTCGCAGGCTGCGCCGCGCGCACAGCGTGGCGCACACCAGCGCGGCGAGGTCGTCGCCGAGCACGACCACATCATAGGAGTTACTCGGCACGTCCCCTCACGATGCGACCTTGGCACGACAGCTCACCCGCCGCCAAGCGCTGGACGACGCGGGGGAGCAAGCGATGCTCCTCACGCTGGATCCGCGCGTGCAGGGCCTGTGCGTCGTCGCCGTCCTCGACCGGGACTGCGACCTGCGCGATGATCGGCCCGCCGTCGACGCTGGTGTCCACGAAGTGCACGGTGACTCCGGACAGCTTGACGCCATGGGCGATCGCCTGCGCCGGCGCGTCGGCGCCCGCGAACGCCGGGAGCAGCGACGGATGCGTGTTCACGATGCGCAGCGGAAATCGCTCGACGAAGTGCGCGGTGAGCACGCGCATGAAGCCGGCGAGCACGACGGCCTCCACGGCGTGCCGGGCGAGCGCCTCGAGCAGCCGGGTCTCGAACTCGGTGCGCGTGAGGCCCGCGTGCTCGACGATCTCCGTCGGAACGCCAGCTGCGGCGGCACGCGTCAGCGCCGGCGCGTCGCGCTTGTTGGACACCACCACCGCGATCTCGGCCGGTGCCAGCGCGCCGCGCGCCTGGGCATCGAGCAGCGCCTGCAGGTTGGTCCCCTCGCCCGAGACCAGCACCGCGACCTTCATCCCGGCACAGCGCTCTCGACGATGAGCGTCATCTTGGAACGGAGCCCTCGACGAGGCGCGACGGCGATCCGCCGGCACGAGGGACGATCGTGCCGACGACGCGGCCCTTGGCAGTGGCGAGCGCGGCGGTCGCAGCGTCTGCGGATTCGGGCGGCACCACGATGACCATGGCCAGACCCAGATTGAACGTACGCTGCATCTCGCGCGGCTCGACACCGGCGCGCGCGATCAGCGTCATGATCGGCGGCACGTCCCAGGTGTCGGAGCGCAGCTCGACGGCGAGCGTATCGTCGGCGAAGATCCGCGGCGGATTCTCGATCAGCCCGCCGCCCGTGATGTGCGCGGCGGCCTTCCATGGGATGCGCGCGGCGCGGAGCTTTGCGAACGCGTCGGCGTAGATGATCGTCGGGCGAAGCAGCTCGTCGGCCACGCTCGCGCCCCCGAGCTCCGGCGGGCGAGCGTCGAACGGCAGCTTGAGTACCTCGAGCAAGACCTTGCGCGCGAGCGAGTGACCGTTGGAGTGCAGCCCCACCGACGGTAGCCCGATCACGACGTCGCCAGCGGCCAGGTCGCGGCGCGGGCGGATCTCGGTGCGCTCGACCACGCCGACACAGAAGCCGGCGAGGTCGTAGTCGCGGCCGTGGTAGAGCCCGGGCAGCTCGGCGGTCTCGCCCCCGACCAGCGCGCAGCCGGCCTGCCGGCAGCCTTCGGCGATGCCGCTGATCACGGCGGCCGCCGTCTCGACGTCGAGCGCCGCGCTCGCGAAGTAGTCGAGGAAGAACAGCGGCTCGGCGCCGGTGACCAGCACGTCATTGACGCACATCGCGACCAGGTCGATGCCGATCGTGTCGTGGCGGCCCGTGGCAAAGGCGGTCTTGAGCTTGGTGCCAACGCCGTCGGTGCCGCTCACCAGGACCGGATCGGTATACGCCGACGGGATGCGGCACAGCGCCGCGAACCCACCGATGCCGCCGAGCACCTCGGGGCGCATCGTCGACCGCGCCATCGGCTTGATGCGCTCGACCAGGGCCTCACCGGCGTCGATATCGACGCCCGCATCCTTGTACGTGATCGACATCGCCGCACACTTACCACACCCGGGGGCTCTGCCCCCGGGCTCCCCCGGGAAAACACCCGGGCTCTCCCCCCGGGCTGCCCCCGGGAAAACGCAAGAACCGCTATAGTGAAGCGAGTGCCGCCGCCGCTGTTGATCGATGTCGTGGTCCCGGCGCGCGACCATGCAGCCACCCTCGGCGCGCTGGTGCGAGATCTCCCTCATCGCGCGATCCGCTCGGTGGTCGTCGTCGATCGCGCATCGACCGATCGCACCGCCGAGATCGCCCGCGATTCCGGCGCGCTGGTGCTGCGCGAGCCCAGCGGCGGCTACGGCGCGGCGTGCCTCCGCGCGCAGGCCCACTTCTCGGCGCTGCCGCGCGTGCCCGATGTCATCGTGTTCATCCCGGCCGATCGCCCCTCCGCAGCGCCGCAGGTCGCCGAGCTTGTGGCGCCGATCGCCGAGCGCGGCATCGAGCTCGTGCTCGGCATCCAGCCCGGCCGCCGCCCGCTCGGCGCCAAGCTGGTCACCGGGCTCATCGACACCGTGTATCGCCACCGCTGGTCGGGCGTGGGCCCGGTGCGCGCGATGCGCTTCCCGGCGCTGATCGCCCTCGGCATGAGCGATCGCGCCGACGGCTGGGACGTCGAGATGCTCGTGCGCGCGGTCAAGCTGGGCCTGTCGTGCGACGAGGTCGCGCTGCCGCGCGACGACCCGCGCGAGAGCTCGGGCCTGGGGCGCGCACTCCTCCACATCCTCCGCCACGCAACCATGCGATGATGGTGGGCGTGCACGACGCGCTCGATCGCTTCGCCCGGGACTTCGCCGCCGGGACGGTGCTGTTCGAGGAGGGTCAGCCCGGCGATGACATGTACATCGTGGTCAGCGGCGAGATCGAGATCCGCCGCCAGGTCGGCGAGTCCGAGCGCGTGCTCGCCGTGCTGCCCGCGGGCGAGTTCTTCGGAGAGATGGCGATCCTCAACAGCCGCCCGCGCTCGGCGACCGCCGTGGTCCGCAGCGACGCGCGCCTGCTGGTGATCGACGGCACCACGTTCGAAGCGATGCTGCGCGCGCGGCCCGAGATCGCGCTGCGCATGATCCGCGCGCTCGCCACGCGCCTCGACAGCGCCAACCAGCACGTCGAGCTCCTGCTGCTGCCGACCGCGGACCATCGCGTCGCACAGTGCCTGCGCCGCCTCGCCGAGGAGCAGCTCCAGCTCGCCGGCACGCCGTTCTCGCACGGCACGGCGATCCTGGTTCCGCGGCAAGCCTCGGACATCGCCGAGCGCGTTGGCCTACCGCTGCGCGAGGTCGAGGAGGTGCTCGAGCGGCTGCGCACGGCACGCCTGGTCCTGCGCGCACAGGACGCCGGCGTCGAACGCGACGGCTTCCTGGTGCCCGAGGTCGGACGACTCCTCGAGTTCCTCGAGTTCCTGAACCTCAAGGACCGATTCGGCGGCTGATCGACGACCGGATCCGTTGCGGATCAGTGCCCGGTCGATGGCAACGCTGTCAGGCGGCGGCTTCGCCGTCGCGTATCTGGATGACCTTCCGAACGAGCTGCGGGAGCTCGTCGTTCTTGCCATGGATCAGCGTCTCAATTTCCGGTGCCATCTGGACGAGCTGTTGCTGCAGCGATGTGCTCGTCGTGCCGGTGAGGAGAGTGGGAATGATCGCCACAAGGAAGGATCCTCCCCAGATCTCGCGGACTGCCTCGGCAGCGGACGCCGCCTGGACTACCGTGAACCCCTCGGCTTCAAGCGCGCGCGTCATTTCCTCGCGCTCGGTACTGATTTCATTGACGATTAGGACCGAAGACATCGGAGACCTCACGACCAGAAGTCACAGAGCCCTATCCGCGTACATTGGCAGGAAATGATGCTCTATGCCCCCTGAATGGGCTGCATTTTTTCCCCATGCTGCTTACCAGGTTCAACGTCGGGTCGCGAGAGAAAGTCGTCCAGAATTCATCGCTTCGAGATCCGGCGCGGCTTTACGGGGGGTTGCCCCTCTGGTATCTAGCGCGCCATGGCCTGGTGGTCGCGCACGCAAGGACTCGCAGCAGAGCCCAAAAAGTCCGTTCCCAAGGGGATTTGGACGAAGTGTGAGCGGTGCAGCACCACGCTCTACGAAGCTGACCTGGATGCCAATTTCAGGGTCTGTACGAGCTGCCAGCACCACTTCCGGATGCCAACCGAAGGCCGGATCCAGATGATCGTGGATGGTGGCCAGTGGCAGGAGATGGACCGCGAACTGGAGAGCGGCGACCCGCTCGGCTTCCGGGTCGATGGCAAGAGGTACATCGACCAGATCAAGTCCACCGGCCGCAAGGTCGGCCCGGGCGATGCGTACCGGGCCGGCACGGCGGCGGTCGGCGGCATCCCTGTCGAGGCCGGGTTCTTCGCGTTCGAGTTCATGGGCGGCTCGATGGGGTCGGTGGTCGGCGAGAAGATCACGCGCCAGTTCGAGCGCGCGCTCACCCACCGGCGGCCTGCGGTCATGTTCGCGGCCTCCGGCGGCGCGCGCATGCAGGAGGGCGTGCTGTCGCTCATGCAGATGGCCAAGACGTCGGCGGCGCGCAGCCGCCTGCGCGAGGCCAAGGTGCCGTACATCTCGGTGCTGCTGCATCCCACCACGGGCGGCGTGGCGGCGTCGGTCGCGATGCTGGGCGACATCATCATCGCCGAGCCCGATGCGCTGATCGGCTTCGCAGGGCCGCGCGTGATCGAGCAGACGATCCGCCAGCAGCTGCCGCCGGGCTTCCAGCGCTCGGAGTTCCTGCTCGAGCACGGCATGGTCGACCTGGTGGTCGCCCGCAAAGACCTGAAGCAGACGCTGGAGCGCATGCTGCGCTGGTTCGAGCGCGGCCGCGCGCCGGACCGTCGCACCGGCGTGATGATCGACGACGTCGAGTTGCCCGCAACGGATTAGCCATGACGTACGCCGAGCTGCTCGCCCAGCTCTTGCCGGCGCGACGGTTCGGCGTGGTTTTCGGCCTTTCGCGCATGCGCGGCATCCTCGACCGCCTCGGCGCGCCCGACCGGCGGCTCGGCGACGTCATCCACGTGGGCGGCACCAACGGCAAGGGCTCGACGGTCGCGATGATCGAGGCGCTCGTGCGCGCGACGGGCCGCCGGGTGGCGACCTATACATCGCCGCACCTGTCGTGCCTGCGCGAGCGGATCGTCGTCGACGGCGAGATGATCAGCGAGCCGGCGATCGTGGCCGCGGCCGAGCGGGTGCGCGGCGCGGGCGGCGACGAGCTGACGTTCTTCGAGCAGGTGACCGCGATCGCCATGGTCGCGATCGCCGACGCCGCGGTGGACGTCACCGTGCTGGAGGTCGGCCTCGGCGGGCGGCTCGACGCGACCAACGTCGTCGACCCGGCCGTCGCCGTGGTCACCGGCGTGGCGCTCGATCACGAGGCGATCCTCGGCGGGACGGTCGCGGCGATCGCCGTCGAGAAAGCGGGCATCTGGAAGCCCCGGCGGCCGGCGATCATCGGCGCCTCGGGGCTGCCCGAGGCGGTGCCGCTCCTGGTCGACGCCGCACACGCGGCGGGGGCGCTCCCTGTGGTCGTCGACGACGCGGCGATCGCCGCCGTGCCGCCGGTCGGCTTGCCGGGTGCGCATCAGCGCCGCAACGCCGCCGCGGCCATTGCGGCGGTGCGCGCCCTCGGGCTGCCGGTCGCCGACGACGCGCTCGCCACCGTGCGTCACCCGGGCCGCTTCGAGGTCATCGGGCCTGACCTCACTCCCGCGGGCGTGCCGCACGTCATCCTCGACGGCGCGCACAACCCGCACGGCGCCGCGGCCCTGGCCGATGCGCTGCGCGAGCGCGGCGAGCGCCCGGTCCTGATCATCGCGGTGTCGTCGGACAAGGACGTCGCTGCGATCGTGGCAGCGCTCGCCCCCGCGGTGCGCGCGGTGATCGCCACGCGCTACCAGCAGGAGCGCGCGCTCGACCCGACGGCGCTCGCGGCGGTGTTCGCCCCGTGGTGTGCTCCGGCCGGCCAGCTCGTCGACGTCGATACCGCGCCCGATCTGCGCGCGGCGCTCGCGGCCGCATCGGCTCACCGCGCGCCGATCCTCATCGCCGGCTCGCTGTTTCTCGTCGGCGAGGCGCGCACCCTCTTGCTCGGCGCGCCGACCGATCCGGTGCGCGTGAGCGATCCGCCCGCGCGCCCCGTCGCATGATCCGACGCGCCGGCGGCGCCGGGGTAGGGCGTCAGTAGGGCGGCTTCCAGCGCAGCACGAGCACCGTGCGCTCGTCGCCTTCCCACGACTTGTCCTGGAACACGGCGCGGATGTCCTTGGCGCCGGCGAGCTCGAGCAGCCCCTCGAAGAAACCCATCGCCTGGTACGACGCCGCCTCCTCCGCGGGCATCCCCATGTGGTAACGCACGACGATGTGCGCCTCGTCGTCGTGGAGCAGCAGCACCTCGAGCGCGTTGAAATTGAAGAACGTCTCGCGCAGCACGCGAAAGCGCGAAAGCGTCTCCGGTGGATTATTCGGCTCCAGCAGCAGCGGATTGGCGTTCTTGAGCTGCGCCGCCGAGTAGCGCCCCCAGAGCTGCACAGGGAACAGCTCGCCGCGCGTCACGTTCGTGAGGATGGCATTACCCATGCGCTCGAAGGTCGCCATCGGGTACCAGCCGTCGGGATCGATGAGCATCTGCAGATACGACAGATCCTGGGGCGCGAGTTGGCGTGTCCAGTCGACGGATTTTTGCGACCGCAGCATCCGTACATAGTCAACGAACAGAACGCCGCGAACCTGGCGCATCCCTGGCATCATAGCTCGCGAGAATTTGCACCGGGAGCGTAGAGCCCCTACGATCGGACTATGCGCGGAGCTCTGGTTCTCCTGCTGCTGGCGGCGCCGGTTGCGGCCGACAATGGTCCGCACCCGGAAGGCGAGTACGGGGGAGTCACGCCGGGCCAGGCGCAGCCTCAAAATACCGCCGTCGATCACGGGACACGGCCTGTCAAACCCAAGCGGCCGCCGCCGAAGGGCACATTGACCTGGATCGGCTTCGAGGCCAAGGACGGAGGCGCCGAGGTGTTCTTCCAGTCGGTGGCACCGTTCGAGATCAGCCAGCGCGTCGACGGCGGGGCGCTCGTGGTGCACCTCTCGCTGCCGCGGCTGGGGCATAACACGTGGCGGCAGATCGACACGCGATTTTTCGATAATCCGCTGTCGGGAATCGTCGCACGCGCGGTGGGTGCCGCGCGCGCGACCAAGGATCGCCCGGGACATGGCGCCGGCATCGATGCGCGGATCGCCTTCAAGAACGCCAAGGACGCCAAGGAAGGCACCCTGCGATCGGCGACCGAAGCCGACGGCATGTACTACGCCTATCTGCGGTTCCCGCCGGGCACCGGCGGGCCGGTGACCGCACCTTCTGCCGAGGAGCCGCCCGAGCCCAACGACGCCGACGCGCCGGCCGCATCGACCCCGCCCGTGTCGACGCCAGCCGCGAAGAAGCCCAAGCAATAAACCTACCAGGTTGCCAGGCCCGTCTGGCACGTCCTCGGCGCGGCGAGGATTGCCGATCGCGGCGGCGATCCCGAGTTGAGTCGATCGACGCGGTGGTGGCATACCGGAGCCATGGACGGTACGGCCGATGACGAGCTCCCAGCACAGCTCGTCGATCTGACCCGCAGGCTGCGCGATCAGCTGGTCCGCCACGCCGCACTCGGCGCCTGGGCCGCACCGGGCGGACCGACTGCGCGCACGGCGGTCGCGGACGAAGCCTTCGCCGACGATGACCCGATCAGCGCCGCGCCTGTGATCGACGACGACCGCGCAATCGAGTCCGCACCCGCACGCTTGCGGGTGCCGGGCGACGAAGCGATGCAATCGGTGCGGCGCGACGAGGTCGCGCTTCTCGACGTGCTCGGCGACCTCCGGTGCGAGCTCCAGCAGGCGCAGCAGGTTGCTCACACCCGCTCGGGACCGGCCCACCGCATCCGC
>DATIPJ010000806.1:0-7094 GCA_035472155.1 Kofleriaceae bacterium | reverse complement strand
CGATCTGTCGCGCGTGCTGTTCATCGCGACCGCGAACCAGCTCGACCCCATCCCGTGGGCGCTGCGCGATCGCCTCGAGATCATCGAGCTGCCTGGCTACACCCGCCAGGAGAAGAAGATGATCGCGCGCAAGTTCCTGGTTCCCAAGCAGCTCGACGATCACGGGCTCACCAACGACCGCTGCGAGATCACCGACGAGGCGCTGTTCGAGATCGTCGACAGCTACACGCGCGAGGCCGGCGCGCGCAACCTCGAGCGAGAGATCGGCTCGGTGTGCCGCGCGGTTGCGGTCAAGGTCGCCGAGGGCCAGGCCAAGGACCACGAGGTCATTGACCCCAAGGTCGTCGAGGAGGTCCTCGGCCCCAAGAAGTTCGTCAGCGAGGTCGCCGAGCGCGTCGGCGAGCCCGGCGTGGCGACCGGCCTGGCGTGGACCGCCGTCGGCGGCGACATCCTGTTCATCGAGGCGACCCAGATGCCCGGCAAGGGCAAGCTGACCCTGACCGGCCAGCTCGGCGACGTGATGAAGGAGTCGGTCACCGCGGCGCTGTCGTTCGTGCGCGGGCGCGCCGCGGCCCTCGGCCTCGACAGCGGCAACTTCCTGGAGAACAAGGACCTGCACGTCCACGTGCCGGCCGGCGCGGTGCCCAAGGACGGCCCGTCCGCAGGTGTGACGATGTACACGGCGCTGGTCTCGCTGCTCACCGGTGTCCCGGTTCGCCCCGATGTCGCGATGACGGGCGAGATCACCCTGCGCGGCAACGTGCTCCAGATCGGCGGTCTCAAGGAGAAGCTCCTGGCCGCGCATCGCGCCGGCATCCGCCGCGTGATCATCCCGGACCGCAACGTGAAGGACCTGATCGACGTCCCCGACGAGGTCAAGCGCGAGATGGAGATCCTCTCGGTGAAGCGCATGGACGAGGTGCTCGCGCTGGCCCTCAAGGACCCACCGCCGTCGATCGTTGCGCTCGCCAAGGCGGCGCAGCTCGAGACCCAGGTCACGGCCTAGCGACCCACGCGCGTCGATGGGCGGCTGGTCCGCTGGACGTCGTCGGCGGCCAGGTGTCGATGGGCGGCCGGTCCGCTGGTCGTCGTCGGTGGCGAGGCGTAGGCGCACGCGTGTCCCGGCCGCTCGGTGGACCTGTCCGACCATCGCCGCTGTCCGGCGGCCACCGGACACTCGACCGACATTCGACCGATCGCCACCATCCGGGGATGTCTCCGCCGTTGGCCAGCTCACGTCTCGCCGCGATCGGCCGTTCGTCGCCGTTGGCCAGCTCACGTCTCGCCGCCGTCGGACCGTCGCTGGCCACTGTGGCCAACGCGTGTCCGGCCGGACATCTGCGTCGGGAGCGCGGACGAATCGCGGCCCTCGCGCAAGGCGCGCGCGTTCGCCTGCCCGTCCTTCCCCGCATGATCGTCTAGCCAACCTTGACGGCCTGTTACGGGGTGACTAGGTTGCGCGGCACACACATCTGAAGTCGAGGAAATCACGTCATGGGCAAGATCATCGGCATTGACCTAGGCACCACCAACTCCGTGGTTGCGATCATGGAAGGCAAGGAACCCAAGGTCATCTCCAACGAGGAAGGCGCACGCCTTACCCCGTCGGTGGTCGCCTTCGACGACAAGGGCGACGTCCTCGTAGGCCAGATCGCCCGGCGTCAGGCAATCACCAATCCCGAGAACACCGTGTTCTCCAGCAAGCGGTTCATGGGCCGCAAGTTCTCCGACGCGATCGTGCAAGGGGAGGCCAAGCGCGTCCCGTACAAGGTCGTCGCGGCGCCCAACGGCGATGCGGCGTTCGAGATCCGCGGGAAGCGCTACTCGCCCCCCGAGATCGCCGCTCGCGTCCTGATGAAGCTCAAGCGCGCCGCCGAGGAGTACCTGGGCGAGCCCGTGGCCGAAGCGGTCATCACCGTCCCGGCGTACTTCAATGACAGCCAGCGCCAGGCGACCAAGGATGCCGGCAAGATCGCCGGTCTCGACGTCAAGCGCATCATCAACGAGCCGACCGCCGCTGCACTGGCGTACGGCCTCGACAAGACCAAGGAACAGCTGATCGCCGTGTTCGACATGGGCGGCGGCACCTTCGATATCTCCGTCCTCGAGGTCGGCGACAAGGTCGTCGAGGTCGTCTCGACCAACGGCGATACCCACCTCGGCGGTGACGACATCGACAACCAGCTGATGGACTGGCTGGTGGCGGAGTTCAAGAAGGACACCGGCATCGATGTCTCCAAGGACAAGATGGTGCTCCAGCGCCTCAAGGAGGCGTCGGAGAAGGCCAAGATCGAGCTGTCGAGCGTGCAGGAGACCGAGGTCAACCTGCCGTACCTGACGGCGGACGCGACCGGCCCCAAGCACCTCCTGAAGAAGCTCACCCGCTCGAAGTTCGAGCAGATGATCGAGGCCATCGTCGCGCGGGCGATCGAGCCGTGCAAGAAGGCGCTCTCGGACGCCGGCAAGAAGGTCTCGGACATCCACGAGGTCGTGCTGGTCGGTGGCTCGACGCGTATTCCGATGGTGCAGGCCAAGGTCAAGGAGTTCTTCGGCCGCGAGCCCAACCGGAGCGTCAACGCCGATGAGGTCGTCGCGCTCGGCGCGGCGGTCCAGGGCGGCGTGCTCTCCGGCGACGTCAAGGACATCCTGCTGCTCGACGTCACCCCGCTGACGCTCGGCATCGAGACCCTCGGCGGCGTGATGACGCCGATGATCCCGCGCAACACCACGATCCCGACCCGCAAGAGCGAGACGTTCTCGACCGCGGCCGATAACCAGTCGTCGGTGGAGGTCCACGTCACGCAGGGCGAGCGCCAGATGTCGAAGGACAACAAGACGCTCGGCAAGTTCCAGCTCACCGGGATCCCGCCCGCGCCGCGCGGCGTGCCGCAGATCGAGGTCACGTTCGACATCGACGCCAACGGCATCCTGCACGTCGCGGCCAAGGACAAGGCGACCAACGCCGAGCGCACGATCCGCATCGAGGCATCGAGCGGTCTGTCGGAGTCCGACATCAAGCGCGCGGTCGAGGACGCGCAGCAGCACGAGGCCGAGGACAAGCAGCGCAAGGAGACCATCGAGGCGCGCAACCAGCTCGACTCGCTGGTCTACGGTACCCGCAAGCTCGTCCAGGAGAACGCCGCCAAGATCGGCGAGCCCGAGAAGCTGATGATCGAGGAGGAGCTCAAGAGCGCCGAGGAGGTCCTCGAGCGCAACCGCGAGGCGGAGACGCCGGACGAGCTGCGCAGCGCGTTCGAGAAGCTGCAGGGCGCGGCCCACAAGCTGGCCGAGGCGATGTACAAGAGCGCGGCGCCGGGCGAGCCTCCGCCGGGTGGTGATGGTGGCGGGCCTTCGGGCGGCAGCAGCGGCGGTGGTACCGGCGGCAAGGACGACGTCATCGACGCCGAGTTCGAGGACAAGTCGTAGCCAGCGCGCGCGGACGCGCCGCATGGAGCGAGCCGGGGCATCCTGCCCGGCTCGTGGCGTTTTCGGGTGGCCTTGCGGTCGGGGCGCAGTGTCGACATGATTGGTGGATGCGCGGGTTTGCCCTCGGTCTGATCGTGACGACTGGCTGTTATGCGGGAGTCGGCGTGCACGGCCGCGTCGGGGTGCGCGGGCCCAACCCGCTCGCGGTGATTGCGACGGCGGTCACAGTGGCGGCGATCGCGACCGCGGTGGCCACGGCGCCGCCGGTGGCGGTCAGCGTCGAGTACTACGACTACGGGGCGCGGCCCGGCTATGTCTGGGTCAATCCGCACTATGTCTACGCCAGCTCGGGCTGGGTCTGGCAGGCAGGCTACTGGCAGCCCGATCGCGCGGGCTACTACTGGGTCCAGGGCGGGTGGACTCAGCAGGGCGATCAGTACGTCTGGGCCGACGGCTACTGGGCCGAGCCGCGGGCGGGCTACGTCTACATCGACGGCTACTGGGACTATCGCGACACCGGCTACGTCTGGCTGCCCGGGCGATGGGAGGTCGATCGCCCAGGCTACGTCTATGTCGGCGGCACCTGGTCGACCTACGAGGGCCGCCGGGTCTGGCGGCAGGGCACCTGGCAGCACGACGACGGCCGCCGCGACTGGGACCGCTACCGGACGCGCGGGCGGGTCACCACGGTTCGCGACCGCCGCTACTGAACGTTTCTTCTGCCGCTGCGCGGCGCGTCGCACGCCTCGTGGTGTCGTTGTTGCCAACACACCGCGGGCCCCCACGAGGCTTTCGCAATTCGCAGGCGCGCGATGCATACTCAGCGCAATGCGGTGGCTCGCGCGCGTGGCGTTCGTCGGATCCGTCGCGCTGGTCGCGCAGGTGGCGGGCTGCGCCGAGCTCGGTGTGGTGAGCGATGGAACCAGCATCTCCGTCGGAAAGCCGAGCCGCGGCTACCTCGTCGAGGGCGTCCGGCTGCCGGACCGCGGCGACGGCTTCATCACGCGCGACGTGTGGCGCGCGCGCGAAAACCGCTATGGCACCGATGAGCTGATCGATCTCATCACCGCCGTCGCGCGCCGCATGCGCGCGCAGGTGCGCGACGTGAAGCTCGTCGTCGCGGACCTCTCGGGGAAGGGCGGCGGCGAGCGCATCGCGTTCCATCGCTCGCACCAGACCGGGCGCGATGTCGACCTGCTCTATTACATGCGCGACGCGAGCGGCCAGCCGTTCGAGCCCGATGCGATGCACGTGTTCAACCGCTACGCGCGCGCGGCCGACGGCAGCGGCATCGCGATCGATATCCCGCGGACGTGGGCGCTGGTCAAGGAGCTGATCACCGCGCCCGAGGCCGCGGTCCAGTGGATCTTCATGTACGAGCCGATCGCGCAGCGGCTGATCGAGCACGCCGAGAAGATCGGCGAGCCCCCGGCGCTGATCGCGCATGCGCGCAAGGCATGCCGTCAGCCCGGCGACAGCGCGCGCCACGACGATCACATGCACGTGCGCGTCTACTGCTCGTCGGCCGACCGCAGCTACGGCTGCGTCGACATCGGGCCGATGGAGCTGCTCGCCGAGCGCGAGGCCGAGCCGTCGCCGATGAGCGCGCTGGTCTCGGCGATGATGTCGGGTGCGCCGGTGCGCGCCGATGCGGATGCGTCCGCCGGTGCGGCGGAGGTGGCCGGTGCGACGGCGGCCTCGCCGACCGCCGCGCTGCGCGATCTGGCGCTCGGCAGCAACAGCGTCGGCAGCAACATCGTCGGGGCAACGACGGCGCTCGGCGCCGATGCTGCGCCGACGGCCGATGCTTCGATGCTCGCGCCGCAGCAGCTCGGGCGTATGCTGCGCACGCGGACCGATCGGATCTATCTGCGCAGCTGGCGCTGAGGCCGCGCTCACTCGTCGAGCAGGCCGAGCTTGACGTAGAGCGGCCGGCTGATCTGGCGCAGCTGCGGCAGCGAGCGCGCGAACACCAGCGCGCTGATCAGACACAGCGCGCCGGCGATCGCGAACGTGTGGATCGCGCCGAGCTGGCTGGCGAGGGCACCCTCGAGCAGCGCGCCCACGGGGGCGCCGCCGAAGAACGCCACGGCGTACAGGCTGATCACGCGGCCCAGCATCTTGTCGTCGACCAGCGTCTGGAGCAGCGTGTTGGTCGACGCGAGCTGCATCATCATCGCCATGCCGATGACGAACAGGATCGGCACGGCGATCCAGACGGAGGTCGCGAGCTCGAGCGCGATGAGGCCGGCGCCCAGGCCGACTGCGCAGCGCTTGATGACGCTGGTCAGCCCGACGACCGAGCTCCGGCTGGCCAGGTACAGCGCACCGGTGAGCGCGCCACAGCCCGCCGCGCCCATCAGGATGCCCAGGGTGTGCGGGCCGCCCTGCAGCGTCGTCCCGGCCACCAGAGGCAGCAGCGTGCCGTAGGCGCCGCCCAGCACGCTCGACGCCGCGAGCAGGAGCAGCACGGCGCGCACCAGCGGCAGGTTCCACACGTAGCGCAGCCCCTCGGCGAGCTCGGCGAGCACGTGGTCGCGCCGGGCAGCGGGCGGTCGCTTGGCGACCCGCAACGCGAGCAGCGACGCGATCACCGCGAGGTAGCTCGCGGCGTCGAGCGCGAAGCACACGCCGGCGCCCCACAGGTCGACCAGCACGGCGGCGACCACCGGGCCGATCAGCCGCGCCGAGTTCACGATCGACGAGTTGAGCGCGATCGCATTGGGCAGATCGGCGCGGTCGTCGATCATCTGCCCCATGAACGACTGCCGCGCGGGCATGTCGAAGCCGTTGATCACCGCCTGCACGGCGCCGAGCGCGACGAGGTGCCAGACCGTCATCGTCCCGGTGAGCGCGAACAGCGCGAGCGCACCGGACTGCAGCATCGCGGCGATCTGGGTGACAACGATCGTGCGGTGGCGGTCCCAGCGATCGACCAGCACGCCCGCGAACGGCGCGATGATCGACGTCGGCGCCTGGCTGAAGAATCCGACCAGGCCGAGCATCACCGCCGAGTGCGTGAGGTCGTAGGCCATCCACACCGTGGCGAACCGGGTCAGCCACGTCCCGATGACCGAGATGCTCTGACCTGCGAAGAACAGCCGGTAGTTGCGATGGCGCAGCGCGCGCCCCACGCGCCCTGCGACCGCCAGCGCTGCCGGGCGACGGGCGCGACGCGCACCGGGTACGGGCTGGGGGCTCGTCTGAGCGTCGCCGGGGGGCGCAGCCGGCGCCGTGGCGGGACGAGCGGCAGGCATGACCTGACTTCGATGTTCCTGCGGCTCGATCGGTGGCACGGCAATCGCGACGCGCGTCGCGTCGATCACGATACCGCACGCTGCCGCGATGCGCTCGCCGCACGGGGGCGTCCAGGCACATCGCTTGCGGTCGCACCGCGCCGCAGGCGGTCTCACGCGCGCAGGCGGCCGGTGGCGCGTCAGCGCGTCGATTCGCGCAGCGCGGGCCTTTGTCGTCGGCCAGGCCTCGCCGGTCGGCTGCGGGTCGAGATGCGAGCGCTGGATCTGCAGCCGATCGATGATCAGCTCGTCGAACAGCTCGAGCAGCGGACGCGCGGTGACCGCAGACAGCGCCGCACCGAGCAGATTGGGATTTGATCGAATCGACCGCGTGCTCGCCGAGCTTGGGTCGACGCAGCTGGGGTCGACGCG
>DATIPJ010000805.1:0-3955 GCA_035472155.1 Kofleriaceae bacterium | reverse complement strand
GTCTCGCCGTCACGCAGCCCGCCACGCTGCACAGCTCGGACGCCGCGTCCCACAGCGAGCGCACGTCGCGCGGGTCGGCAGCGACGAACCACGCGTTCTCGAGCACGCGCGTCGCGTCGACCACGAGCGGCACGCCGCGCTGCGCCGCCAGCGACTTGATCCGACGAAGCTCGGTGAGGGTGATCGGATAGCCGCCCGCCGCGTTCGACGCGAGCTCGACGCAGGTGAACGCGATCGGCTCGGAGCTGTCCGCGAGCACCGCGGCGAAGCGCTCGAGATCGAGCCCGCCGCGGAATCGCTCGGTGTCGTCGCCGTGCAGGACCGCGGCGTGAGGCAGCGCGCGAGGCGACAGGCCGCGCGCGATCTGGTGGTAGAGGAAGGTCGGAAACAACAGGTTCTGAGGCACGACACCATCGCCGCGCCGCCAGCTCTGGCAGACCAGTGACTCGGCGAGCCGGCCCGAGGCCACCGCCAGCACGTGCGGTTGACCGAACAGGCGTCGCAGCAGGTCGTCGAGCTCGGAGGCGCGCTCGCTCGCCACCGCGGCCGGCGGGCTGACCACGGGCGGCCCGAGCTCCGCCCAGGAGTCGGTCCGCAGATCCCACATCACATCCGCGGCGGGGACGGCGTGGACGTTGAAGCCGTGCTGCGCGAGGAGGTGCCCGCGCTCGCTCGTGGGAGCGGCCGGCGCGGGACCTCCGTAGGGCTCGGGATCCGCGATCATCATCACCACGTCGATCACGGAATCGGGGTCGGCGTCGGGTTCGCGCGCCAGGAACACCGTCGTGTTGTGGGGACGGAGCTTGTTCTTGAACTGGAGGTTGCCGCGGCCATCGAACGTGCCGGCGTCGCGCAGCTCGCCCAGGATCTCGGCGACGCGGCGGTCGGCCGCGCCAGCATCACCCTCGCTCACGCCGAACGTCGTACCCAGGCTGAGCGAGCGAGCGCCTTCGCGCACGAGGCAGCCGATGATCTCGCAGATCGTGTGCTCCAGTCCGCCGCGCACCGCGTCTGCGCCGTAGAACTCGAGATCCATCAGGTACCCGTCGCCCGGAGGCATCCGGGTGATCACGATCGCGTTGTCGGGCTCGCCGTCTCGCGTCGTCAGGAACACGCGGTGCTCGGCCGCGAGCGTCGCGGTGCGAAGCTCGCGCTGGACGCGCTGGACGTACGGATTCACCCGCTGCTTGTGGGCGCACCAGCGCTCGACCAGCGCGGCGAGGGCTCGATCGGTCTCGGCCGACTCGCCGGGCCGCACCTCGCCGGTGATGCAGCTCGCGCCGCGCCGGAACTTGCCGATCTGGTTGCGCAGCCGCTGCATCGGCGCGCCCTCGAGCGTGAACTGCCCGAGGTCGGGGAGGCGCTGCATCACCGCGAACGGCGTCGCGGTCAGGCCGGTGGCCGCGAGGAGCGCCACCGGCACCTCACCGAGCAGATTGAGCTCGAGGTCATGGGTGCGGGCGTGGCGGCGCAGATCGGCCACCAGATCGGCGAACGCGTCGTCGGGGCCGACGTATTGCATGGCGATCAGCCGCCGGTCGCGCCGGTTGATGTGGATGTAGCTGCGTCGATCGGACGCGACGAAGAGCCACGGTGCGAGGTCGCGCCGAGCGAGCGCGCCGGCTTCGCGTCCGAAGCGCTCGCGCAGATGTGCCAGCGCGCGAGAGAGCTCGGGATCGCCACCGAGCGAAGTCTCGGCGATCGCGACGGCGGAGCCCCCGACGGGCACGGCCACGAAAGCGGGTGCCGCCACAGCGCTGGGGGGCGCGACCGGCGGGTTCGCCACGACCGGCGGGGTCAACGAGCTCGCGAACTTCGCCGCGACCTCGCGACCGCGCTCCGCGATCAGGTACGCCACGAGCTTGCAGAGCGTGTACTGCTCGAACAGCAAGGTCTTGCGCAGCGAGCCGAAGTCCTTCTCGAGGGCGCGAAGAATGCGCAGCGCCATCAGCGAGTCGACGCCGTGGTCGCGGAACGCTCGATCGTCCTGCAGCGCCGCGATGTCGTCCCCGACGACGTGGGCGATCACCGCGGCGACGTGGCGCGACAGGGCCGCGCGCAGCGCCGCCGCGCCATCCTCGCGCGACACCGCCCTGCCGTCGTCGCGCGGTTCGTCCGCCACGGGGGACATCGCAGCGCGCGGTGGTGCCGGCTGCGCCGTGGCGACGGCGTGGTCCTGCGGCGGCGACCACAGTCCGCGTCGCTCCAGCTGGGCCTCGATCGCGGCCGGCTCGCCGCAGCCGACGAGCAGCGCGCCCGCGCCGCCGACCAGGGCCTCCACGAGCGCGCGTTGCCCCGAGGGCCCGTCGACGGGAGCCAGCCCGGAGCGGTCGTGCCAAGCCTGCTGCTCCGCGGGAGCCAGCGGCATCCCCCCGTCACGCCACCACGGCCAGGCGAGTGCGAGCGATCGGCCGGCGCGAAGGCCGCGGCCTCGCATGACCTCGCGCGCCTCGACAAAGCCGTCGAGGAACGCGTTGGCGTACGCGTAGTCGGCCTGCCCCGGGTTCCCGTGGATCGCGCTCGCCGAGGAGAACGCGGCGAAGAACTCGAGCGGATCGCCGTTCGTGGTGCGGTCCAGCACATCGATGCCGCACACCTTGGGCCGCGCGACCGCCTCGGTCCGGGCCGGAGGGCGATGCGCGAACAGCCCATCATCGACGATGCCCGCGGCATGTATCACGCCGACGACACGGCCGAACCGGCTGCGCGCCTCGCCGATCACGCCCTCGATCGCGCGCTCGTCGGCGGCGTCCGCCGCGCGGTAGAACCCGCGCGCATCGAGCGCGGCCCAGCGGGCCTCGAGCTCGCGCGTCGGTGCGCGCCGTCCCATGAGGATCACGGCCGCGCCCAGCGAGCGGACCACCGCGTGGGCTGCCAGCCATCCGATCGCGCCCATGCCTCCCGTGATCAGCACGGCGCCGCCGGCGAGCCTGTCGCGCAACGCGGCGATCCGCGTCTCCGACGCGTCGAGCTCGACGCGCGACCAGGCGCGCTGCGCGACCCCGGCGGCGCTGGCGTGAATGTGCGAGACCGGCGCTGGCATCGCGAGCGCACAGCGCAACGCCCAGATCGGATCCGCGTCGCGCGCCATGGCAACGCGCGTGAAGCGCACCCCCGGATCCTCGTCGTGCACGCACCGGAAGGCCCCGACCAGCGCGGCGCCGGCCGGATCATCATGCGGACCGGCGTCGTCGGCGCGGACCATGGAGATCAGCGCGACCTGATGGCGTTCGGGTGCGCGCAGCCACGATCTCGCGCACCGCCACAACGGGTGCTGCCACGGTTGCCAGGCGAGCGGCGCCGGATGGTCCAGGCCATGACCATCGACCACGAGCAGCCGGCGAGCCCGGGCCGCCGCATCGCGTACGGCGTGCTCGGCCCGCTCGGGCCGTGCGATCGTGAGCGCGATCCGCCGGTCGGCCGCGATCCGAGATCTGACGGCATCGGCAAACGCTCGGTCACGGCCGATGACCACGACGGCGTCAGGCAGAAGCTCGGGAGGCGGCTCCGGAGGCGGCTCCACGGGGCGCCACGACGCGCAGTAGAACGCGACCGCCGCCGGCGGGTGGTCCGCTGCCGCACGAGCGCGGCGCAGCTTGAACAGGACGTAGTCGTCGAGGCGAGCGATCACCCGGCCGGTGGCGTCGAGCAGCTCGATCTCGAACTGCGCGCTATCGGCCTCGTCGCTGATCCGGCGCGCGTGTGCGTGGCGCGCGGTCGCGAGCGACCCCGTCCAGGTCAGCCCCGCCAGCGTGAACGGTCGCAGCGAGCCCACCTCGGCCAGCGAGCCGGTGTCCATCGCGACGATCGCACTCTGCAACGCGCCGTCGAGGATCGCCGGGTGCAGCTCGAACGTCTCGGAGGCGAAGCCCGCGGGGCAGACGAGCTCGGTCAGCGCCTCGCCTCGACCACCCCAGGCGCCGGCGATCGGCCGGTACGAGGGGCCGAGCGCGAG
>DATIPJ010000804.1:0-11825 GCA_035472155.1 Kofleriaceae bacterium | reverse complement strand
CTCGGGGCACGACCGGCCCGGGCGCAGCCGGCGGGGAACGTCGCGCTCGACCCGTTCCGGCCGGCGATCGATTCGCGCGGCTACCTGACGGTGAACGCGTCGCAAGTGCTCGGCGACCGCGAGGTGTCGTTCGGGCTGGGGGCGCTGGACTGGGGGCATCAGCTGCTGCGGCTCGATGCGAACGGCAGCTCGTACTCGATCGACAACGTCGTGACGGCCACGCTGATCGCGGCGATCGGGCTCTCCGCCGGGCCGGCCGAGCTCGAATTCGGCGCATCGCTCCCGCTCGCGATCCTGAGCGGCAACCGCGGGCCGGGGCTCCCGGGCGACCCGAGCACGCCGAACAGCGGGCGGACCTTCGGTGTCGACGGCCAGGGCATGGGCAACGCGGGCCTGCACCTCAAGACGCGGCTGCACGGCGCGCGGCACGGGGCGCGGTTCGGCCTGGCGGTGATCGCGAGCGTGTACTTGCCGACGCCGGCGAAGGACCGCTTCCTCGGCGAGAGCCAGGTGGTGCCGCAGCTGATCGGCGTCGTCGACAAGGAGCTCGGGCGCGAGGGGCGGCTCCGGATCTCGGTCAACGGCGGCGTGCGGCTGCGCAGCGCGACGACGTTCACCAACAGCGACCCGGGGCCGGACATGGCGCCGGTGACCGGGCGGTCGATCACCGTCGGCAGCGAGCTGCCGTTCGGGGTCGGCGTGGCGTACGCGATCGCCAAGCAGCGGTTCGATGTCGTCGGTGAGGTGTTCGGCGCCGTGCCGCTCGGCGCGCACCAGGGCTACCAGTCGCTCGAGGCGCTGGCCGGCGTGAAGCTCTACCTGGCGCGCAACTCGTACCTGACGCTCGGCGCGGGCCGCGGGCTGGCGGCCGACCAGGGCGGCAACCCCGATGTGCGCGCGTTCATCGGCATCGTGTTCGAGCCCAGCCTCGGCGACCGCGACGGCGACGGCATCAAGGACGACGTCGATCGCTGCCCCGATGCGCCCGAGGACTTCGACGGCTGGCAAGACGACGACGGCTGCCCGGACCCCGACAACGACGGCGACCTCATCCCCGATGTCGACGACAAGTGCCCGGACATCCCGGAGGACCGCGACGGCTTCCAGGACGAGGACGGCTGCCCCGACGGCGACGTCAACGACCGCGACGGCGACCGCATCGTCGACGAGCTCGACAAGTGCCCCGACGATCCCGAGGACTACGATGGCTTCCAGGACGAGGACGGCTGCCCGGACCCCGACAACGACGGCGATCGCATCCTCGATGTCGACGATCTGTGCCCCAACGACCCCGAGGACTACGACGGCTGGCAGGACGAGGACGGCTGCCCCGACGTCGACAACGACCACGATCGCATCCCCGACGTCGACGACAAGTGCCCCGACCAGCCCGAGACGTACAATGGCTTCGAGGACGGCGACGGCTGCCCGGACCGCAGCTTCGTGGCGCGGGTCGACGACGGCATCGTGGTGATGCGGCCGATCAACTTCGAGTACGACAGGGCGGTGATCAAGCCGGACAGCTTCTACATCCTCGACGCGGTGGTCGCCACGATGAACGGCTATCCCGACATCCTCTTGATCGAGGTCCAGGGTCACACCGACGAGCGCGGCGACGACGCCTACAACCTCGATCTGTCGGACCGGCGCGCGGCGGCCGTGGTCGCGTACCTGACGTCGCACGGCGTGGCGGCAGAGCGGCTGACCTCGAAGGGCTACGGCGAGAGCCAGCCGATGGACACGCACCACAACGAGGCGGCGTGGCGCAAGAATCGCCGCGTCGACTTCGTGCTCAAGAAGCGCGCCGAGAGCTAGCGCGCCCGGGCGAGCAGGTCGATCACACCGCTGACCAGGCCGAAGATCTTGGTGTCGTCGAGCGCGCTACCCTCGGCGGCGTTGAAGCCCAGCGTCACGATGAACCACTTGTCGTCGTCGCGGCGCAGCAGGTACGTCATGTTGAGGACGCCGGGCTCCGAGCCGCCCTTGAAGCCGACGTACGGCCATACCTTGGGGTCGATCGGCAGGCCGCGGTTCTTGCCGAGGATGTCGAGCACCTGCTTGGTCTTCGGATCCTGCCCGCGCGTCCACAGCGCGGCCATCGCGCGGCAAAGGTCGTTCGAGCTGGCGTACCACTCGAGCTTGTCGACCCGGCGCGCGGTCTTCCAGGCGCCGGTGAGGTCGAGCCCGGGCGCGCGCGTGGCGAGCGTCTTGTCGAGGTAGTCGCGGCGGCGGGGCTCGGGCAGCTTCAGGTAACGCTCGACCTCGTCGGCGGGGAGCCCGAGCTTGAACACGAACAGCTCGCGGGTCGACAGGAACGGCGTGTCGAGCGCCGGGGTCTTGTGCCCGGTCGCGCGCAGCGCGGCCTCGACGGTGCGGCGCCCGAGCGTATAGAGCAGATGATCGGCGGCGGTGTTGTCGCTGATCGAGATCATGCGCTCGGCGAGCGTGGCCAGCGTGCGCTTGGCCCCGGGCGGCTCGTTCTGCGTGGTGCCCGAGGGCAGGCTCTTCCAGTCGTCGCGCACGGCGACCTCGTCGCTCCATGCCGCCTTGCCGGCGAGGATGCGGTCGGCGAGCGCGATCAGCACGTAGAGCTTGAACGTCGACCCGATCGCCAGCGGCTCGGACGCCGCGAGCTCCTGCTGCGGCTTGCACGCGCCATGATCGAGCGCGGCGACGAGCAGCTGCGCTCTGGGCGCGAGTGTCGCCGCCTGCCGCAGCGCATCGCCGAACGACGCGAGCGGCGGCCCGGTCTCGATGTCGCGCTCGATCAACATGCCGGCGATCTTCTTCGTCGCCGGCGAGAGCGTGAGCGAGATCCTGAGCTTCACGCCCCCGGCGATCGCGCGGGCAATCAGCTGCTCTTCTTCGGACCTGGCGTCGACCAGCGTGAGGTCGCCCAGCTGGGTCCCCATCTGCTCGAACACCTTGACTGCCTGCTCGACGGGAATCTTGGCGAGGAATGCTGGATCGAAGTGCGCCTCGAGCTCGGCGCGCTCGACCTTGCCGTGCCGCTTCGTGATCGAGTCGAGCACCCACGCGAGCTGGCGGCCGGCTGCCGTCGCCGGCGCGCCTGGAAAGCTCGGCGGGGCTCCGGCCGGCGGGGCACCGGCGGTCGCCTTGCCGGGTGCTGCCGCGGGTGGCGCCGCAGGCAGCGCAGGCTTGGAAGCAGGAGGCGAGCTGCCGCACGCACCGAATGCGATCAATAGGCCCACCAGGAGGATCGTGCGCATCACGGCCCTGTTACCACGTGCGCCGGGCGATCGCGCGCAACCTCGGCCTGTACCCGAACCAACGCGATCTCTGGCGAGAACGCGGACACGCTTCGCGTTGACGACGCGGCCTCGCCTCGCCCCTCGCTCTCGTCGGGTGGGTACTAGAACGTGCCGCGGAGCATCACGTAGCCGTCGTCCGAGCTGATCGAGACGTCGCGCACCTGGAGGCCCGCGATCGCGGGCAGCGGGATGACCGAGAACAGCTGGGTCACCGACGCCAGCTCGGCCGCCAGGCTCGCCGTGACCGCCTTGGCCAGATCGTCGTCGGAGACGCCGGTCGCGTTGGCGATGTCGTCGAGCGTGTCGACGTGGATCGTCGGTGTGCCGAGCTGGAGCACGACACCGCCGCCGTTGGGCGTCGAGCCGATCTTGAGATCGACCTTGGCGTTGATCGCGGCCCTGGCCACCGGCGTGCCATGGCTGGTGAACGTCGCGACCAGGTCGCCGAGCACGAGCCGCATCGCGCCGTCGGTCGCATCGGCGCTGATCATCGGCGGCAAGGTCAGGTGGATCTGCGCGGCGTCGAACGCCTGCGTCGGCTTGGCCATCGTCAGATCGAGCGCGCCCATGGCCTGCACTTCGGCGAGCAGCTCGTTGACCAGGTCGTCGGCGATGCCGAGCTGGAAGCCGTGCGTCGGCCCAAGGCTGAGATCGACCGCCGGGCTGCCGTTGTCGGTGTAGATGTAGCCCGGGCTGCCCTCGCTGCCGGCCAGCAGCGCGCTCATGCTCATCGACAGCACCGCGCCGTCGGGATCGAACGCGATCGCCGCCGGGGCGACCTGCATGGTCAGCTGCTGGCCGAGCACGTCGAGCTGCTGCGGCCCGCCGAGCGCGCCGAGGGCCATGTTCATCAGCGGGTTCATCGCGAGCTCGGCACCCTTGGCCACGATGAGCTGGATCGCGCTGTCGAGGTGGAGCAGGCCCAGGATGTCGCCCGGGATCCCCGACGCCGACAGGTGGAAGCCGGTCACCGTGACCTTGGGGTTGACCAGGCGCGTGTTGAACCCGGCCATGCCGTTCGGCGTGACATCGAGCGTGCCTGCGATCGCGATGTGGTCGGCGGTGACGCGCAGCGTGTTCGACCCGTGCACGCACAGCACCGCGTAACGCGCATGCGCCGGCACATCGAGCTGGTCGATCTCCGCGGTGAACGCCAGGCCGTCCTGCACCGGCGTGATCGACAGCTTCGCGTCGGAGAACTTGAGATCGTCGACGAAGACGCGCGCGAAGGCGCAGTCCTCGCCGTCGGGGTCGTCGACGTGCACCATCGGCTGCAGCGGCGCGAGCATCGACTTCATGTCGAGGCTCTTCAGGATCGGCCCGGCGGCGGCCGAGATCTTGGTGAACGTATCGGCCGACAGCGCCGCGGTGACCGCGCTCGCGACGCTGCTTCCGACGGCGCGCATCGGCCCGGCCTGCACCGCGCGCGTGTCGGTCGCGACGTTGCCGCTCACATCGCGCGCGCTGGTCTCGATCAGCGTGGCGCCGGTCGGCACGTCGATCAGCGCACGAAACGCGCCGCCGGCCTCGAGGGTCGCCTGCACCTTGTTCACCAGGACCTTGTCGACCGCATCGCCCTGACCATTGGGCGACACGGTCCCGGTCACCAGCAGCTGACCGGCCTTGGTGATGAAGCTTCGCGTCGGTGACGTGACCTTGAGCACCGGCGGCTCCTTCGCGGGGCCGGGTCCTGTTTCGCAGCCCGCGATCGTGGCCAGAAAGGTCAGCGGCGCGACGACGGTCAGGAGCTTGGGCATGGCACCCGTGGCCTCAGCAAATGAAGGGCCACCAGCGCGCGCGTCTCGCACGTTTTTCGCCCCTGTAGATCGGGCGAGTTAGCCCGCGGTCCAGCCAACGCAACGCGTCGAAATCCTGGAAACTGCAACTGGATCTGCCAGCGCCCGGGTGGGCGTCTCCCCCGACGGCAAGCCGAGTGGCCAGGGTGTCGCATTGCAACCGCCCGTGCGCACCGCCGCCCCTCGCTCACCGACGGTGATCTCGCCGACGATTCTTGCGCCGGATGTCACCCGCGCGCCGCTGATATTCAGCCGACGGTGACCTTGCCGACGCCCTTGGCGGTGAGGACGGCGGGGACGCGTGTGCGCAGATCGCCTTGCAGCACGATCATGTCGCCGTCGACGGATCCGCCGCAGCCGAGGGCGTGCTTGAGCTCGCGGCACCAGGTCTCGAGATCTTTTTCGGCGAGGCCGAGCTTCTCGACGACGGTGACCTCCTTGCCACCGCGGCCCTTGCGTTCCATGCGAACGACGGCGCGTGCGACCTTGGGGCCCGACGGTGGTGCGGCCGTGTCGCGGCGCGGTTCGCCCGGTGGGAGGGAGCCGCGCAGCGCTTCGAGGGCGTCCCAGGGGCCCTTCTTCACCATCGCATGAGCGTACATCGTGCGCGCGACCGCGCGACAACGTGAGCCGCGGCCGATGCACATCGCCGTCAACCGCAGCGGCGGGTCACGGCTCTAGGTCACGTTGCCCACCGGAGGGACCATGATTCGCGCGTTCGCCTTGTTTTCGCTCACGATATTGGCCGCGTGCGCCCATTCGCATGCGGCGCCGGCCCCGCCGCCGGGCGTCTGGGTCGCCGGCCAGCCTGAGGACCCGTACGGCGATGCGCGCGGACGCGAGACCGAGCTCTGTCCCCCGGGCGAGACCTGCGCATTCGCGTGCCCGCAAGGCGGCTGCGCGTTCTCGTGCGCCGAGGGCAGCACGTGCAACGTCGAGTGCGATGGCGGGCACTGCAAGCTCGCGTGCGGGATCAACGCGACCTGCAACATCGAGTGCGACGGCGGCCAGTGCGGAACCGGCTGCGGCGCCGGCGCGACGTGCAACATGGAATGCGACGGCGGCCAGTGCGCGTCGGCCTGTGCACCCGACGCCAGCTGCAACACCGATTGCGACGGCGGCGACTGCTCCTGAAGCGACCCTGACGCGGGCAAGCGTGGCGTCCGTGCAGCTGCGTGGCGGCGCCGCACAGAGGGCGTAGGCGTTTCGCGGAGTCATGGCGGCCTTGCGCTTGCACCCTCTGGTGCGATGTCGCTTCGCTGGCTCGCCGCACTTGGTGTTCTCGTCGGTGGTTGCCACAAGGACGCTGACCCGCCTGCGCCGCCACCGCCGCCGCCGAAGGCCGTTGCGCCGATCCGGGGTGCTGCCGGTGACGCCGACCTGCGCGTGATGCTGTCGGAGCTGGCGTCGGCGAAGGCGTGCACGATGATCAAGGGCCAGTTCCGACCGCTGCGCGCACCGGATCGGCGCGAGGTGGTGACGGGGATCCTGTGGATCCGCGAGTGCAGCATCCAGCAGAGCGGCACGAAGGTGACGTTTCACCTCGCGGGCAACGGCTGGCAGTGGGCAGATCAGACCAAGCGCAAGGCCGGCGGCACGTTCGTGCTGCGCCAGTACGTGAAGTTCGGCGTCACCGTCGAGCTGCCGGGGACGCTCGACATCGCGTACGACGACGGCTCGCACGTGGTGTCTCTGTGGTTCTCGCCGCAGGCGGCGCCGGACATCCGGTTCGAGCCGGTGGGCGACCTCGACGTCGACAAGAAGGGGCTGTGGTCGTCGGTGATCGGCGGCGTGTCGTCGCTGTTCGCGAGCTCGCCCGAGCATCAGGCCGAGGGCGAGGCGAAGAAGCAGGGCACGCATCAGTTCGAGAACGAGCTCGCCGATGGCATGGCCGTGACGATCAACCTGTGCACCGGGCTGTCGCGGTTCAACCTCGGCCGCCCGGCCAAGGGCGCGATGCAGGCGCCCGATGCCGGCGAGACGCACAAGGTGCCGATCGAGCTCCAGCCCGGCGGCCTGATGGTGTTCGGGCCGCAGCTCGCCCCCGACGGAATGACGATCCAGGTCGCGGCGCGCCAGGGCGCGGTGCGGATGGCGATGGCGTGCGCCGACCAGGCGGAGAAGGTGGCGGAGTCGTTCATCGCGGGGCCCGCAGGCGAGGCCCCGTATCTGACCACCGCCGATGTGCGAACGACGGCGCGGCTGCACGTGCCCGCGCAGCGCTGCCCGGTGGTGGTGCTCGCGAAGTCGCTCGAGACGAGCGCGCTGACCGTGTTCGACTGGCAGCGCCCGCTCGGCGAGACTGCGCGCTCGACGGGTGGGCCGCTGATCCACTGCGGCGGCGCCGCTCGCCCCGCCGCAAAGCGGTGACGCCGGTCGGCGCGGCGCTGTAGGCTGAGCGCGTGCGAGCCGTTCTGGCGTTCATCCGGCTTGGCCGGCCGCTGTTTCTGGGTGGCGGGTTCATCCTGTTCGGGCTGGGGGCGGTGATCGCCGGCCTGACCGGGCATGCGATCGACGGACGGCGCTATGCACTCGGACAGGTGGCCGTGACCGCGTTCCAGCTGATGACGCATTACGCGAACGACTACTTCGACTACGAGGCTGACCGGGCCAACGCCACACCGACGAAGTGGTCGGGCGGCAGTCGCGTGCTGCCCAACGCCGAGCTGCCGCGCGGCGTGGCGCTCGTGGCAGCGCTGGTGCTCGCGGCGATCGGGCTCGGCGTCACCGCGGTGCTGGGCCGCACGGCGGGTGCAGGCCCATGGACGCAGGCGATCCTCGTCGCGATCGTCGTCCTCGCGTGGGAGTACAGCGCGCCGCCGCTGCGGCTGTGCGCGACCGGGCTGGGTGAGCTCGACACCGCGGTGGTCGTGACCGGGCTGGTTCCGCTGCTCGGGTTCTACCTGCAGGCGCCGGATCTCGTCGGCGTGGGCGTGCTGCTGCTGGCGATCGTCCCGCTCGCGCTGCTCCAGCTCGCGATGCTGCTCGCGATCGAGTTTCCCGACGCTGCGGGCGACGCAGCGACCGGCAAGCGCACGCTGGTGGTCCGGCTCGGGGCCGCGCGGGCCGCGACGCTGTACGCCGCGATCACCGCGCTGGCGTACCTGTGGCTACCGGTGGCGATCGCGTACGGGCTGCCGATGCGCATCGCCGGATGCGCTGCGCTGCTCGCGCCGCTCGCCGGCTGGCGGATCGCCCGGATCGCCGAGCATCGCGATCCGCTGGCGTACGAGCGGCTGACGATGTTCGCCGTGGCGCTGCTGGTGACGACGTCGCTCGCCGAGCTGGCGGGGGCCGCGACGCTGTGGCTCGGCTAGCTGGTCCTGCGACACTGCACCGCACACCGCACCGCGATGGATCGGTCATCTCAGGGGGGATGGCACGTTCGGCAGCCCAGAGCGACTTCTCGGTCGCACGACCCACGGTGGTCGCGCTGCCGGCGACGGCGGATGCAGTGGCGCTGCCCGATGCGGAGGCACTGCGCACGCAGGCCGGCGAGCTGTCGAGCCGCTGGGTGATGCGAGCGACGTGGCTCGTGCTGCTCGCGCTCGCGGTGCTGTGCCTGGTCGGCCCGCACATTCCCGCCGGCGAATAGCCCGGGGCCGCGCACGGCAGACGAGCCGACCCGGCTGCGAGCCGTTATGATGCGCGGGAACGAATGTCCGAGGATCTCAAGTTCGCGGTGGTGGCGCTGTCGGCGGTGTTCTTCGTCATCGATCCGATGGCGAACGTTACGATCTTTCTGACCATCACGGCCTCGGACACGCCCGCGCAGCGCCGGCGCACGGCGATCCGCGCCGCGGCGGCGAGCTGGGTGACGCTGTCGGTGTTCGCGCTGGCGGGCGGCCTGATCTTCAAGGCGTTCGGGATCTCGCTCGGAGCGTTCAAGATCGCGGGCGGGCTGATGCTGTTGCTGATGTCGGTCGACATGATGCGCGCGCAGCCATCGCCGACGCGGACGACGCCCGAGGAGCAGGGCGAAGCCTGCGCGCGCGACGACGTGGCGATCTTTCCGCTCGCGATCCCGATGCTGGCGGGACCGGGCGCGATCGCGACGGTGATGGTGCTGATGTCGCGCGCGGCGTGGCACCCGGTGCGGACGGCCGCGGTGTTCCTCGCGGTGACCGTGGCGTGCGCTGCCTCGTGGCTCATGATGCGCAGCGCGGCCAACGCAGAGCGCCTGCTGCCCAAGACGCTGCTGCGTGCGCTCGAGCGCATCATGGGGCTCCTGCTCGCGGCGGTCGCGGTCGAGTTCATCGCGGGCGGCATCCGCGACATGATGCTTCCGCCCTGAGCCCGCTCGGGCGGCGACGGCGGCGGCTGCTCAGAGCAGGACGCCCTCGCGCGCGCAGAGCTGACGCATCACGCGCTGGCGGTGGAGCGGCATGCGCCGGAGCAACGGCCGCGCGACGCTCTCGCGGCGCAGATGGCATGCGGCGGTGACGCCGATGGTGAGCGCCCGACCGTTGCGCGGCATGCGCTGCAGCACCGCCTGCGCATGGGCGAGCGCCTTGTCCCACTCGCCGCCGGACGCGGCGCGCATGGCCTCGCCGAGATCGGCATCTCCCGCGATCGTGCCGTCCCGGCCGTCCGGGCCGTCGTCGGGGCGGGGCTCGTCACCCTCGCGGTGATCGTCGTCGATGTCGCGGCGGTTGTCGTCGGGCGTGCGGCGGTCGTCGTCGTTCGCACGATGAGACGGCGGCGTGACGGGCGCGGTCCTGGCAGGTGGCGTCTTGGGCGGTGAAGCCGGCTTCGTACCCCTGGTCGTCGTCGGGCGCGCCTTGCCGGGGGGTGCGGATGCAGGAGCTGCATCGAGGGCGGGTTCGACCGCCGCATCCACCGCCGCGCTCGTCGGGACCTCGATCGTGGCATCGGAGACTACGCCGGTGGACGGCGCCGCGGATCCCGACGGAGGCTCGATGCGCGCATCCAGGGGTGCCGAGGGCACCGCGGCGATGGCAGGGCGCGCGGAGTCCTCGGGGCCGGAGCGACGGAGCGCGAACACGGCGATCGCCGCGACGACCGCGGCCAGGGCGAGGCCCCCGACGACGAGGGTCGCGGTCGAGCGCCTCGGCGGTGCAGGCGGCAGCGGGCCGCCGGTGGATTGCGCGGCGGCGGTCTGCAGCGTCGTCGCCTTGCCGCTCACGACCGGGCCGGTCGCTGCGCGGCCGGTGGCGGGTGGGCTGGCGATCGCGGCGATCATGGAGATGCTGCGGCCGCCGGCGTCGACGGTGAGCGGCGAGAGATCGGCCGCGAGCGCCGCGATGTTCGGGTAGCGCTGCTCGGGCGCCTTCTCGAGGCAGCGCAGCACGATGCGCTCGAACGCCGGCGCGTCGAGGCCGAGCGGCGCGGGCGGGTCCATCACGACCTTGACCGCCAGCTCGGTGACCGAGTCGCCGTCGAAGGGGAGGCGGCCGGTGACCAGCTCGTAGAGGATGACGCCGAGCGCCCAGATGTCGCTGCGCGGCTCGGCCTCGCGCGCCGAGCGCAGCTGCTCGGGGGACATGTAGCCCGGCGAGCCCATCACCGTCTGGGTGCGCGTGATCTTGAAGTCGCTGGTGCTGGCGGCCTTGGCGATGCCGAAGTCGAGGACCTTGATGAGCGGCGTGCCGTCGAGCCGCCGGGTCAGGAACAGGTTGGCCGGCTTGAGGTCGCGGTGCACGATGCCGAGCGCGTGCGCCTCGGCGACCGCGACGCAGGCCTGCAGCACGTAGTCGGCCGCGATGGCGACCGGCAGCGCACCGTCGGCGAGGACGACGGCGAGGTCGTTGCCCTCGAGCAGCTCCATCACGATGTACGGCGCGCCCGTGTCGAGCTGTCCGACGTCGGAGACCTTGCAGACGTGCTCGCTGCGCAGCCGCGCGCTGGCGCGGGCCTCGCGCAGGAAGCGCTCGACGATCTCCGGGTCGCCCGCGAGCGCGTCGTGCACGACCTTGAGCGCCACCTGCTGCTCGAGCTGCAGGTGCGTCGCGACGGCGACCACGCCCATGCCGCCGCGGCCGAGGATCCGGTCGATCCGGAACTTGCCGCCAACGATCGAGCCGACCTCTATCATCGATCGCCGAACTGTAGCGCGCCGCGGGCCCGGTGCTGCAGGCGCGCCTGCGCGACGTGCCTCGACATCTGACGACCCGACAAGTCTCACAATCTGACATGATGGTGGTCATGCGAGCCAGCTGGATCGCCGTCGCGCTCGCAACGCTCGGGGCCTGTCATTCGGCCGAGCCGCCGGCCGCGCCGACACCCAGGGGTCCGACGGCCTGCGCCCGGGCATCCGACAGCATGGTCCAGACGATGCTCGACCGGCTGTCGAAGGACGGCCCGCCGCCGACCGAGGCTGCGGACGCGCTGCGCAACATGATCCGCGAGCGCTGCGAGCAAGACGGCTGGTCGGCCGAAGCGACCAGGTGCCTGATCGCGATGACGTCCGTCAAGGACGCCGAGCCGTGCGCGCGCCTCATGACCGACGCGCAGCAGGCGGCCCTGGTGCGGGACGAGTCCGCGATGTTCGGTCCCGCCGAGGCCCAGGCGTCGCCCCCCGCGCCGCCTGCGTCCGCGCCGGCGGATCCGGGCAAGTCCGAGACCAGCAACCCATAAGCGCTCCGCTCGGAGACCTCCCGAGCCGCGCGCGCGACTGCTGCCAAGGAAACGGCGCGCGCGGGCCGCTGGTGTGCTAACCGTTGCGGGCGATGAGCGGACCGAGCGAAGCCCGGGGCGACACGCCGGAGGCGCGGTCGGCCCGGAACAGCGAAGCGGA